>CAYTDW010000136.1:0-6715 GCA_964436585.1 uncultured Halioglobus sp.
TTCGCCATATTCGTTGTCCTCGCCCTGATTGTCGATCTCCTGATGTTGAAATCATCCGGTCCACACAGGGTCACGAACCGCGAAGCGCTGTTATGGAGCTTTTTCTGGATAGCGCTGTCGATGCTGTTCAACTATGGCCTGTGGTGGTATTTGCGCGACACTGGCAATCCGGACGCCGGCCGCATCGGCATGGAGTTCCTGACCGGTTACCTGGTCGAGAAGGCACTGGCGGTCGATAATATCTTCGTGTTCCTGATGATCTTCAACTATTTCGCGGTACCGCCCCAGTCCCAGCAGCGTGTGCTGATTTACGGTGTACTCGGCGCCATTGTATTGCGCGGGATCCTGATCTTCCTCGGCGCCGCGCTGATCCAGCAATTCCATTGGGTGCTGTACCTGTTCGGCCTGTTTCTGCTCGGTACCGGCATCAAGATGATTGTGGCCGCCAGCCACGAACCTGACATGGATAAAAACCCGGTTCTGCGCTGGCTCACCGGCCACCTGCCCCTGACCCGCCATTACGTCGGCGAGGCATTCGTGGTTCGGGAAGACGGCATCAGGAAGTACACGCCGTTGTTCGTGGTGATTGTCATGGTGGCAGTCACTGACGTGATCTTCGCCGTCGACTCAATTCCGGCAATCTTCGCGATCACGACCGACCCGTTCATTGTACTGACCTCGAACGTATTTGCGGTGCTGGGCCTGCGTGCGCTTTACTTCCTGCTGGCCGGGCTGGCCGAAAAATTCCACCTGCTGGCTTACGGCCTGGCTCTTGTGCTGATCTTTATCGGCGTGAAAATGCTGATTGTGGACTTCTATAAAATTCCGATCGCCATCTCCCTTGGGGTGGTCGCCGGCTTGATCGCCTCAGCTATGCTGTTCAGCCTGGTCATCAAACCCGCTGCGAAGCCGAATCCTCCAGGTCCGGGCCAGTGAGCCCCCTTGTCGGGTTTTGGGAAAAATTCGACTTTTCGCCGGCTTTGTATGTTCTCAGATTGCCAAAAGGGGTAGAACTAGCAGCGAGAGGACTTCGTAGATAACGCAACCTGGGCACTTCGCCGGACAATAACGCTGACATGGCGCGAGCTGGGGAGTAAAAATGAAAATCGTAGCTTTACTGTTTGCCGTCATAGCGGTTTCGGCTTTGTTCATAGTGATGCGTTCAAAAGCGCGCAAGCCCACGACAGCGGCGACCGGGGCCAACGGGAAATCCAGGGCAATTGCAGGGTCAAAAACTGCCTCCGTTGCGCCGCGACATCCCTACCGGGCTACCTCGATAGTATTTGATGATACTGCCTGTGAAGCAGTCAAAGCGCTGGGCAAGAAGCGGTTTCTCGACCGGGATCGGGAGGTGCCCCGGCTGCCGCTGGCCGATTGCGGCAGCTCACAGTGCAGTTGCAAATACGCACACCATGACGACCGCCGCGACAGCAGCGAGGATCGACGCCACCCCTCCGCCCTGAAGTCTGAACTGTACGAAAGAGGTACAGATCCGAACAGGCGCGAGAAAAAGCGAGGTCGCCGCAAATCCGACTGGGCATGACTATTTGATTTTAGTCAAGCGCGGGTTCGTCCCGGCGGTCTATCATCCCCGCACAGGCCCCGCTGCGGCCCGTCAACATAACCAGGGAAACCCAATGAGCGAACGAATCCTGACTTCCATTATCGAGATGGTCGAGCAGTCCCCGAATGTGAACAACCGGGAGGTATTCGAGCAGCTGTGGGCGATCCTGGCTGCCATGAATGAAAAAATACAGGCCCGCTTCGAACTCAGCCTGGATCCCTGCAGCGCGCGTTTCGAGGACTACCGTGCTATCAGCGTCGACGCCGGGGCAGAGGGGTCCCTGCGCACTTACTCGGGCCCCGAAATCGACTGGTACGTGCACTCCTACATCGGCTCCCCGGAATCCACCTTCAGCAACATGCATATCACTATCAGCCTGGGGCCACAGTACCTGGTGCCCAATTTCGGCTTCGCGCTGGGCACCGTGCCGGATCTGTTCATGTACATGGATTACATTCCCAGGGTCGATTTGCTCGCCAACATCGAGTACGTCGACCGGTACTATACCGAGGTCAACGCGGAATTCCTCGACCTGCAGTCCGATGACCGTTTCAACCCCTTTATCAGCCGCGACCTGTACACACGCGTGGCCATGACACCGACCGCGGTGGGCTATACCGCAAAGGTGGACGACGCAGTGATCGAAAAAATCCGCGGGATCGCTTTTGCCCGGCTCGACCGCTGGCTGGGCTGGGTGGACGCCGCGACCTCGACCCCGGTGGCGGACCGTCCCGCCATTGCCGCCCGCGACGAGCAGATCCGCCGCAATATCTGCCTGCGCGACCCGGCCAATAACCTCGGCGACAAGCTGTTCGGCAGGGAGAACGCCGCCGCCATGGTGGCCACCCTGTGGGGTGGTACCCGCACCCTGCCCCGCCCGACCGGCGACTGAGCCCCGCTGTAATCCAGCCTCCTCGCGCGACGCCGGGACGGGTAATAACGGGTTGACACCATTATTGAGCGTTCAAAAAGATCATATACATATGGAGAACAGCCGGCAAAAAAGGTTGCACCTAGTTACCAATATGGTTCGGAGTCTGTCTCAACACCGATTATAGCGAATGATGATAACTGGCAACGTGACGGTAGAAATTGGGAGATGTTCTGGCTGGATTTCAGGCCAGTACAGGCATCAGGGCCAAATCAGCGTCGTTGGTAACGAACGGATGTTGTAGTGACCTATCGTGTATCGGGCGATTGCTATTTCTGTCGCGATTTTATTGACCACCTGCCGTTGAATCGAGCATTCGATCGTATATGTTTTCGTAACAAGAGCATATTTCATCGACTGGATAGCGTCCGGAGACAAAGGCGAATGACTGTCGCCCCAGTTCTGAACGCAAACCAGGATCACTGAGCAGCCGAATAAATTGATCGCTCCATGATATTGAACCATCGCCATCAAGCCTGATAATGGGTGCATCGTGCGGCCACTCCTTGATCACCCCCACGGTTGTTGACAGCACTGGCAAGCCGAAGCTCATCGCCTCGACGATCGCGTTACCAAAGCTTTCGGAGTAGGACGGGAAGGCAAATAAATCGGCCGCATGATAATAAGGGGTGGGATCGTGTGAATATCCGGCGAGTATCACGGAATCGGTAAGCCCGTGCAGATCGATTGTTCGCTCAATCTCCCCACGAAGAGGCCCCTCGCCGACCAGAACCAACTGCGCATCGATGCGCTCCATTACCTCCGGCCAGGCCTGAAGCAGGCGATCGATCCCCTTTTCCGGGCTCAAACGTCCAACAAATAGTACAGTGAGCCGCTCAGGAAGACCCAATTCGCGGCGTAATGCTGGTTTGTCCGGCATTTCCACGGCATTTTCATGACACAGAATATTGGGTACGACCTTAACCTGCCCGGATCTTGCTCCCTGTTCGGCAAGTTCTGCAGCCACCGGATGGGTGGGAGCGATTATAATCCGGGCAAGCAGGAACAACCGCCAAAGAAATCCCCCGACAGGTTCGTTGAGAATTTTAGTGACATCTCCGCGACCTCCGGTTGAGCCGATCTTGATTAAAATTGGACGCCTTCGACAGAGTGCGCCGAGGAGTGCACCGAGCGTAAAGGGTGACAGGCAGTGCCCATGGAATACTTCGCTGTCGCGTGCCAGGTAGAGTCCGGCCCACAATCCGGTGAGCACATTTACGGGCAGTTTCAGTCCCCGGGGAGCCAGTGTGGGCAGTCGTCGGATTTTCGGGCCGTCGCCGTTCGACACAGGTGCCAGGTCGCGGCTAAATCTGGTCGTGAATATCTGCACTGCGTGGCCTCGTTGCAACAGCGCTTCGGCCAGTATACGGGCCTGGGTCTCAGCCCCACCCAGGTAGGGAGGATAGTGCTGGATAAAGAAACTAATACGTTTTCGCGGCAACTACTGTTCCACTATAAAAATGAACAGGATCCATAATGGCGCAACTGTACGCGGTTCGGAACCACAGTGCACGATGCCGCAGAATTCAGGTGCGCCGGGTTTCAATATCGGTAGGCCACCCTGTGAGGTGGTATCCACATCCTACCCCGCCCGGGGCGTCAAGCCGGGGAGGCTTCCGTGCCTGCCCCGGCGGGGACTGGTTGTTCACGCCCTCTGGTCAGGGGTAAATAAAATACCGGGATCACAAACAGGGTAAACAGTGTGCCCACGAGCATGCCGGCGGTGATCATCAGGCCGATGCTGAAGCGGCTGTTGGCGCCGGGTCCGGTGGCGATCACCAGCGGCCACACGCCCATCACGGTGGCGAAAGTGGTCATCAGTATGGGGCGCAGGCGCAGGGATGCCGCTTCGAGCACTGCCTCGCGACGGGTCATGCCCTGCAACACCAGTTTGTTGGAAAACTCCACGATCAGGATGCCGTGTTTGCTGATCAGCCCGATCAGCGTGAGCAGGCCGATCTGGGTGTAGATATTCAGGGTCGCGAAACCCAGAGCAATGGGGACCACGGCACCAAAGATGGACAGGGGTACGCTGAGCAGCACCACAATGGGATCACGGAAGCTGTTGAATTGGGCGGCCAACACCAGAAAGATCAGGATCATCGACAGGACGAACAGGATGGGAAAGGAGGCGGTCTCCTGCATAAAGCGTTGCGAAGCACCGGTATATCCCTCCTTGAATCCCTTGGGCGCCATTTCGTGCATCTTGTCGCGCAGGAAGGCCAGGCCAGTGCCCAGACTATTGGGCGGCATCATAATGCCTTGTATGGTGGTGCTGTTGAGCTGCTGGTACTGGGTCAGCTCGTTAGGCTCGACCACAGTTTCCAGGGAGATAAGGGCGGACAGCGGCACCAGTTCGTTACTTGCCGTGCGCATATAGTATTTCTCCAGATCCGCTTTGGTCAGGCGAAATCCTTTGCCGGCCTGCGGGATCACCTTGTAGGAGCGCCCTTCCAGATTGAAACGGTTAACTTCCACATCGCCCAGCATGGTTGACAGGGTTTGCCCGATATCCCGCATCGAGATACCCAGACGCGCCGCAAGTGCCCGGTCGATGTTCACTCTTACCTCCGGTCGGTTGAAATCCAGCGTCTGTTTGACGAACACGAACAGACCCGACTCTTTGGCGGCCTTCACCAGTTCCTCGCCCACGCGCATGACCTCTGCGTAATCCGCTGTAGAGGCAACCACAAAACTGACCGGCAGACCGGCATCGAAGCCCGGCAGTGGTGGCGAGCCAAAGGAAAATAGTTCCAGGCCGGCCACGCCGCTGAGTTTATTCTGCAATTCCACCTGCACTTCCTGCTGGGAGCGCTGGCGCTGCGACCAGGGGTATAGCGAAACGCCGCCAAAGTTGTCGCTGGGAAACATGATCTGCCAGGAGTGGCTGAACTCGGGTATCCCCTTCCAGATCTTCACCACATCGTTGAGAAAGTAATCGATATACTCCAGATTGGCATAACGCGGCGCGATGCCGATGATATACACCCCCCCGGTATCCTCTTCCGGTGCCAGTTCTTCCTGGGCCAGCATGAACAATACCGGCAGGCTGGCAAGGATACAGGCGGCGAACAGGATCACAGCACCGCGGTTATTGAGGCAGTTGGACAGTAACCGCCGGTAGCGAATTTTCAGCCGGTTGAAATGCTCGTCCAGCCACAGGGCGAAGCGGCCCTGGTGCGCGTTGTCACTCAGCACACGGGAACACATCATCGGGCTGAGCGTCAGTGCGACCACCCCTGATACCAGTACCGCCCCCGCCAGCGTCAGGGCGAACTCGCTGAACAGCGCGCCCGTGAGGCCGCCGATAAAACTGATGGGGGCGTAGACCGCCGCCAGGGTCAGGGTCATGGTCAGCACGGGCAGCGCGACCTCGCGGGCGCCCTTTATTGACGCCTGCATGGGGGACGCCCCGAGCTCGATATGGCGATGCACGTTTTCCACCACGACAATGGCGTCATCCACTACCAGGCCGATAGCAATGATCATGGCCAGCAGGGTTAACAGGTTGAGGGAGAAACCCATAGCCAGGATCAGGAACACCACGCCGATCAGTGACAGTGGTATGGCAAGCAGGGGAATCAACACCACCCGGAAGGAACCCAGGAACAGGTAAATCACCAGCATCACAATCAGGCTTGCCTCCAGCAGAGTGATAACAACCTCCTTCAGGGCCTCATCGATAACGATACTGCCATCGTAGTCCATCACCAGCTCCAGATCCGCAGGCAGGTTGGCCCGGATCCGCGGCAGCGCCGCATGCACCGCCCGCGAGACCTCCAGGGGATTGGCATCAGGCGTCGGTGCGATGGACATGAAAATAGCGTCGCGCCCGCTGGACTCGGTTCTGAGCTGGTCGGTTTCAGCGGAGAGTTCGACATCGGCCACATCGCCCAGCCTCACCCGTTCCTCGCCTACCTGGCGCACGATCAACTCCTCGAAGTCGGCGGCGCTCTTCATGTCGGTGCGCGCGTCCACCGTGGCCCGCACCAGATTCCCCTCCGTGGTGCCGGAGGTGGAGACATAGTTATCCCGTTGGATGGCGGCGTTGATATCGATCGCGGTGACGCCAAAGGCCGCCATCCGCACCGGGTCCAGCCAGATCCGCATCGCCAGGTAACGGGCAAAAATATTGGCATCGCCGACCCCCTTCAGTGCGGCCAGCTCGGGTTGCACGGCACGCACCAGGTAATCGGTAATCTGGTAGGGCGTCATCTGTT
>CAYTDW010000137.1:0-6709 GCA_964436585.1 uncultured Halioglobus sp.
CAGCACCAGGGCGACAAAGGTACTGTTGAACGCCACCCCCAGGCTCGCGGTCACGCCGCTGATGTCACCTTCCACCGCCTTGTAGGCCTGGGCCAGCGCATCGCCGATACCGCGCACGGTACCGATAAACCCGATGGAGGGGATGGCCCAGGCGATATAGCGCACCATCGACAGCTCCGAGTCCAGCCGGTCGGATTCCACCTCGCAGCTTTCCTTGATGGTGTCGGATACCGCCTGGATGCTGCTGGTCGTGGCGAAGCGCTGCAGCGCGGACAGCAGGGTGCGCGGCAGCAGGTAATCCTGTTCCCGTTCCGGCAGGGCCTCCAGCGAGCGGCTGTACTCGCGGGCGTCCTCGGGCAACACGCTGGTGCCCTCGGGGATATCCAGCAGGCGCCGGTCCAGCAGGCGCTGCTCGTGCAGGCCGCGGCGGGTCTTGTAGCCCATGATCGCCAGGGCCCAGATCAACAGGATGAAACAGGCTTCCTGCTCGTAGTCCTTGAGCACCACCGCCATGCTGCGCTCGGGCACGAAATCGGTGCCCGCCGCCTGCAGCTCCAGTTCCTTCCTGACGTGCGCGTCCGCCATCGGCCGCACCAGCCCGACATAGATCGTATGCACCACGATGACCGCGATCAGCAGGGCGAACAGCTGGAAGATGAATTCGGACGACATCTTTTGCTTCATTGTTGGATCCTATATGTCTACCGGAAAGGAAACGGGCAGGTCCTCGGAGATTTGCTCCGAGGCCTGGTAGTCTGACGGTGATTTGGCGGCCCGCGCCGGTGTTTTGCTGGCCGCGGCAGGGGCGGGCGGCTTTTTTTCCTCGTCGCCGGCGGCCTTTGGGGGCGGCGGCGCCGGTGTCGCGCCCTCACCCGCTCCCGGTTGCGCCAGCGCGGCGCTCGCAGCCAGCAACAGGGCCGCCAGCGCCAGGGGTCTCCTTGGGATCATGGTTCACTCCGCATAGCGCGCCAGCCGGAATCCTACGTCATCGCGCCCCGCTTGCCCATAATCCCGGTAGGACAGCCGCAACTCGCCGATTTTACTGTGACTCCAGCTGGCGCCGCGAAGCGCGTAGTTGTCGCCACCCTGGCTCCCCAGCGGGTCCACTTCCGTGGCGCCGTTGGCCGGGGGGATGCGATAGGCATCGTGCACCCATTCGGCGACGTTGCCGCCCATATCGTAGAGCCGGTTCTGGTTGGGCTTGTAGGAGCCCACCGGCGCGCTCACTACCGCACCGTCGTTGTAACCTGCCAGGGCCCGGCCAGTGACGCGGGCGGAGCTCTCGTCCGCGTAGTTTTCCAGCGAGTTGGCGGGGGGCGGGAAGGCATCGCCCCAGGGAAACTTGAGCAGGTTCGCGCCGCTGGCGCGGGCGGCCCAGGCCCACTCCGCCTCGCTGGGCAGGCGGTAGCCGGTGGCGGCGGGGTTAAAGCCGGTAATGATGCCGTTGCTCTCTTTATAAAACGCCGGCAGGCCCTCGCGCTTGCTCAGCCAGTTGGCGAAGGCGGCGGCCTGTTGCCAGCTCACCTGGACCGCGGGCTGCTGGTCCCGGTTGAGGCTGTTGCCATCGACCTGGCCGGAGTTGTGGCCGCTCTGGTACTGGCGGAACTGGGCATTGGTCACCTCGGTGGTCTGCAGGTAAAACGGGCGGCGCAGGGACACGGGGTACATGACCTCGTTGGCGCGGCGCCCGGGTTCCCGGCGCGAGGCGCCCATGGTGAAGTCGGCCAGCGGCGAGCCGGCGGGCTTGAACAGCAGCAGTGTCTGCCCCAGGGCGGTGGTGATTTCCGCCTTGTTGCCGGCCGCCGGGCGAACGTTCTCCTGGGCGCCCAGCAGGTTGACCTCCACCAGCTGTTGCAGGCCGGGGCGCGGCGTGACGCGGCGGCTTACCGTGGTGTGGCCCGGCAGGCTGATCTCCACCGAGTGCTCGAACGCCGGCAGTGACAGGGTCTGGCTGCCCGTGCCCCGCACCTTGCCGTCGATCTTCAGCACGGCGTTGGCGGGGCTTAGCTTGAAGCGCACCTCCCCCAGCTCGGCGCTGAGCGTGACGGTCCGGCTGTCCCGCCCGGCGGCGGGCAGTTCCACGGTGCCGTTATAGCGCCGGTAGCCGGGCTTGAACACCGCCAGCCGGTGCACCTTGCCGGGGCTCACTTCCAGCTCCATGGGCGTCTGGCCGTGGAACTCGCCGTCGAGGGTGACGTTGGCCCCGCTGGGGACGCTGCTCAGTTGCAATACGCCGGGGGCGGGCTGCAACTCGATGGTTTTCAGCTGCAGGGGCTTGCCCGGGGTGACCAGCAGCGCCTGCTGGGCATCGGCGTAGGCCGGCAGCTGCAGGATGAGCTGGCGTTCCCCACCCATGAGTGGCAGGGTTGCCGGCGTGGTACCGAGGGCCTCGCCATCGACCAGGATGCTGGCGCCGGCGGGCTTGCTGTCGATGCTGACGTCGGCCCAGCCCGGGGCCAGCGCGAGCTCGAGCTGCTGCCTGACGCTGCGACCGGTGACCTCCAGCGGCTGCGTCAACGGCAGGTAGCGCTCCAGCGCCAGCGCAACGGTGCGCGCGCCCGCCTCCACGCTCAGGTCCCGCAGCGGGGTTTTGCCGACATCCACGCCGTCGATCTGCACGCTCGCGCCCGGCGGCTTGCTGTCGATACTCACCAGGCCAGGCAGCAATTTCAGTTCCAGCTGCAGGGTCTGGCTGTCCCGCTCATCCACGGTCACCGGGGTTTCCAGGGGATGGTAGCCCTCGGCACTGGCGTGCACGGTGTAGTTGCCGGGCCGCAGCAGGAAACGGTTGCCGAAAGCCAGGGCGAGGCCGTCGATGGAAACATCAGCCGGTGTCTGCGCGGTCACCACCACCTGCAGGGAACGGGCACTGAGCAGGAACAGCATGACCAGGGTGAAGACCAGGGCACAGGCCGCCAACAGCCAGCGCCCGGGGTGGGCCTTGCGCGGCGGTTTCTGCTCAGCGCTGCCCAGTGGCTGGAAAGCGCTGGGCTCGATGACGGCGCCGCCATTGTCCCTGGGAGGATTCATGCTCAGATGGCTTCCGTGCAGGCGATCGTGAGCGCCGGCGGCGGACCCTCGGGTTTCACGGTGAAATCCACGCGCACGTCGCGGTAGCCGATGCGGCTGCCCACGGCCGTGTAGGCCCCGGGCCGCAGGGCCAGTTCGTGCCGGGTGAATTTACCCAGCTTCGCCACCTTGTAGACCACCACGTCGGTTTGCGCATCCGAGCGCAGCGCCACCTTGACCGGCGTGTTGGCCTGTTGCAGCAGGCGCTCCAGCTGGCTGATCTGCTGCTCCAGCAGCGGCCCGCGGGGGCTGACCTTGCGGGCGAACTGCAACATCTTCCCGGTCGCGTCGGCCACAGCGACGTCGCCCAGGCGCAGGGGGTCATCGATGGCCGCGCGCAACTGCGTGTCCAGCCGCGCCCGGTCCCGGCTGCGCTCGAGTCCCTCCCGGGCGAAGAGCACATTGGGGTCGATCTTCTGGGCCTGCTCATAGGCGCTGACCGCCTGTTGCCACTGTTCCGCCTGCTCCGCCTTCGCGCCGCTGTCCTGCAGCCCTGCCAGGCGCTGGGCGGTGGCGACGGCCTCCACTTCCTGCAGGGCGCTTTTCGCCTCGGCGGAGCCCGGCTGCAACGCGGCCGCCTGGCGGAATGCCTTGCGCGCGGTGTCAAACTGGCGGGCGTCGAGGGCGCTGTAGCCGGCGCTCATCGCCTCGTTGAAACGCCGCGCCTGGTGGGCGGTGCTGACCCGCTTCAGTTCTTCGCCACTGCGCTGGTGACTGGCGTCCAGCGCCACGGCCTGCTGCAGCAGCGCGATAGCGGCGGGCAGGTCCCCCTCCTTCTCGGCGCTTGCGGCCTGCTCCAGCAGGGCCAGCAGCTGCGGCAGGGCCTCGACCCGGCGGCGCAGCGCGGCGGCCTCGGCATTGCCCGGATCGATGGCATCCACCTTGTCCAGGGCGCTGGTGGCCTGGGCGAGATCGCCCTTTTCCAGTGCTTCGTTGGCCAGCGCCAGATGCCGGGCCAGTTCTACCGGTATGCTCGCTTCCAGGGCCTTTAACTGCTCCAGGCCCTCGCCGTACCGCGCAGTGGCGCCGGCGTAATCGCGGGTGCGGAACAGTTCGTCGCCCGCGGTGGCCAGGGCGGCCACGGCGCTCAGCTGCTCGGCCGCCCAGGCCTTTACCCCCCGGCCCTCCAGGGTCTCCTGCAACTCGAGCAGTTCGGCCAGTACGTCCTGGGCCTCCTTGCGCAGCTTCGCCGCCTGGGCATCCGACCAGGGCGACACCTCCGGCCCGGCCGCGGGCTGCGCCGCCTGGCCCGGCTGCGTCGTGGCCACAACCGCCGGGTCTGCCGGCGCGCCCTGGGGCGCGCTGGTATTGATCCGCTCGGGCAGCCAGAAAATCACCAGTACCGCCAGCAGCACCAGGCCGCCCAGCGCCGGCAGCACCCACGCGGGGGTGCCCTCGCGGCGCTTGCCGGCGGCGGCAGCGGGCGCCGCTACAGGCGCGGGCTGCGCCACGTCAAACGGCGTGGGCTGTAACTGCTCGTTGTGGGATGACATGCGGTGGTGGAGCCTTGTTGGTTTGGGGGCGGTCTACCGGGGTGCGGCGGGGTCAGAGTTTAGCAGCTTCCGCGCTGTTATCGGCAGGGGTCTGCAGCGCACCGGTCTCCGCCCGGTAAATATCCGCGAGCAACTCGCGCCACTGGGCATACTGGTCCTCGACATTGCCGTGCAGGGTGACGGTGCGATCCTCCAGCTCGATCACCTGCGGCGTGATTTCCGCTTCCAGCGACTGGCCCAGTTCCTCCAGCGCCTGCACGTGGATCTGGGCCTCGTTGCGCTTGTCCAGGCCGCCCTTGAGCAGGTAGCCGCCGCCCAGCACAGCTACCTGGCCCGCCACCTGGGAAGTTGCGCTGTCCCCGGTTGTCGCCATGGCGATGCCGGCAATCAGGGCGAGGCCGCCGGCGATCAGCTGGCGTGTGCTTTCGGACTGCAGTTCCTGCAGGGCCACTGCCTCCTCGTAGCTCTGCCGTCGCCACTCCTCGTAGGGACCGTGCATCTGCTCGCCGAAACCCCGGTAATACTCCTGCAGGGTGTCGATAAACATCTGGTCGCGCTCGCGGATAGCGGCCACCCGCTGCAGCATGGGGTCGTCCTTGGCGGGCAGGCGCACAACGGTGAAGCGGCCCTTTTTGTCCTCCTCGAGGTAGCCGGCAAAGGCCTCCGGCGAGAAGCTGCGGGCGAAGCGCAGCTCGGTGACGAGGCGGATCCGCTCGCGCTCCTGGGCTTTCACTTTTTCCTGCGCTTGCAGCAGGTCATTGGCGATGGTGTTGTACACCGACTGGAAGGGGTCGTACTGATTGCGCTTGGTGACCTCGTAGGCATAGCGGCTGGCCTCCCCGGTGTAGTCCTGGTCCAGCCAGACCTCGCCGCGGGAGTCCACCGCCCTGATGTGCAGCTGCAGCCGCTCGCCATCGGAGTGCAGGATCTTGCCGCTTACCACCAGGTCGTTGATCTGCTCGGGGTTGGGCACCACGCGCACCGCACCCCAGGCGCCGCTTTCCTGCATGGCCTCCGCCAGCAGGAAGGGCATGAAGCGGGACTCCGCCTTGCGCACTTCGGGATAGGTCTGCTCGCCCTCCTCGTAGTCTTCGATACCCGGGTTGAAGATGGAGATGCCCACGTCCAGCAGCTGGCCCTCGGGAACGGCCACGCTGGCGGTGGCGACTTGCGGCACCTCGTTGCTCGTAATGGTCTGGTTGACACAGGCGCCCAGCGACAGGCCCAGCGCCAGTACCACAAGCAGCCGCGCTAGTTTCATTTGCTGATGCCCTTGTATTTGCGATATTCATCCCACAGCTTTTCCCGCACCGCCGGGTCCGGCTCGCGCATGGCGGCCTCGCGCAACTGCCGCGCCACCACATCGTCGTCATTGCCGCTGGGGATATCCTTGGGCGGCGGATACTTGGCGGCGTTCTGGGGGATGTCGCCGCCGCCGCTGCCGGCCCCGCCCATGCCGCTTCCGGTGCTGTAGCCACCGCCGCCATATTCCTCGCCATTTTCCTCACCAGCGCCACTGCCGGCTGCCGCGCCCTCCCCGCCGCCGGCCGAGCCGCCGGCGCCGGCTTCAGAGTAGGTCGTCTGCGGGCGCTGGCGGGCGGTGCTGCGCTGCGCAGTCTGTTCCGCCAGGATCATCGTATCGAATTCACCGGTACCTTTTTCCAGGCGCGCGTCGAGGACCGCCACCTGTTCAGCGGGTGTCAGGGGGCCGCTGGCGCCGCCCCCCGGGTTGCCGGCCTGGCCGTATGCGCCGCCGCCTGTGCCCCCGCTGCCGGGGCTCCCGGCCACACCGCCGCCCTGCTGGCCCGTTCCTTGCTGACCAGAGCCCTGCTGGCCCGCTCCCTGCTGACCAGCGCCGCCGCTTTCGCCCGCAGAGCCCGATTCCCCCGCGCCGGTGGCGCCTTCCATGCCCGCCATCACGTCCTCGAAACTCGGTTCTTCATCGGTCAGGTCCGGCAGGGCATCGCTGGCGCCGCCGCCGGCGCTGCCCGTGCTGCCCGCCTCCGCGCCGGCCTGCGCACCAGCGCCCGCGGCCTGATCGCCACTGGCGCCGGGTGCCTCACCCTGAGGAAACTCGCCCATGTCGGCGCTGCCCTGGCTGCCGTCGCCCTGTCCCTGGGACGCGGCGGACTCCGCGCCGCCGGATT
>CAYTDW010000138.1:0-6701 GCA_964436585.1 uncultured Halioglobus sp.
CAAGCCCCTGACACTATTTCCGCTTCACGCAACCCGCCGCCAATAGCCTGCCAGACAATCAATTCGCCGGGCTTAGTCCTCAGTCGCTGCAAGCCTCGGGGTGAGCTCGTTGTTCTGATAGACCAACAGGGGCTCGGAATCACCGCGTATAACGGATTCGTCGATGACCACCTTGATGACATTGCTCTGCGACGGGATATTGTACATTGAATCCAGCAACACTCCCTCGAGAATAGAGCGCAGGCCCCGGGCACCGGTTTTGCGCTCCATGGCCTTTTCGGCGATGGCGCGCAGGCCATCCTCGCGAAAATCAACTTCCACTCCTTCCATCTCGAACAACTTGCTGTACTGCTTGGTCAGCGCGTTCTTGGGTTCTGTGAGAATCTGAACCAGCGCCTCAACGTCCAGTTCCTCCAATGTGGCGATGACTGGCAGGCGCCCCACGAACTCGGGAATCAGTCCGTATTGCACCAGGTCTTCGGGCTCAAGGTCGAACAGCAGTTCGCCCACATTACGACGCTCATTCTTGCCCTTTACCTCGGCCGAAAACCCGATACCACCCTTCTCCGACCGGTTCCTTATGACCTTGTCGAGGCCGGCGAAAGCGCCGCCACAGATAAACAGGATTCTGGAGGTGTCCACCTGCAGGAATTCCTGTTGCGGATGTTTGCGCCCGCCCTGCGGGGGCACGGAAGCCACAGTGCCCTCGATCAGTTTGAGCAGCGCTTGCTGTACACCCTCCCCTGAGACATCACGCGTGATTGACGGGTTGTCGGACTTACGGGAAATTTTGTCAATTTCGTCGATGTAGACTATGCCCACCTGGGCCTTTTCCACATCGTAATCGCACTTCTGTAGTAACTTCTGGATGATGTTTTCGACATCTTCGCCAACATAGCCCGCCTCGGTCAGCGTGGTGGCATCGGCAATGGTGAAAGGCACGTCTAGCAGACGAGCGAGGGTTTCGGCCAGCAGGGTCTTGCCGCTGCCGGTAGGACCCACCAACAGAATATTGCTCTTGCCGAGTTCCACGTCCTGGCTGCGGCCCTGGCTGTGGCGGAGGCGCTTGTAGTGGTTGTAGACGGCGACGGAAAGCACCTTTTTGGCGCGTTTCTGACCAATGACGTACTCGTCCAGTATGGCGTTGATTTCCCTGGGAACGGGGAGGTGATCTCCTGCAGCGTCGTTGCTGTTTTCCTGAACCTCCTCGCGAATAATGTCATTACAAAGGTCCACGCACTCATCACAGATGAACACGGACGGTCCGGCTATGAGCTTGCGGACCTCGTGCTGGCTCTTGCCGCAGAAAGAGCAGTAAAGCAGCTTGCCGCCGTCAGTGGAGTTGGAGGTTTTTTCGCTCATTCGGCCGCCCTACGCCTTATAGATGTACGCCTCATCACCATGTGGCCTACGATGAAGTCTTTTGCGGCTATTTGCAAGCCCTCAAGGGGTGCGGAAGCCGGTTATAACACTATTCTGAGGCCCCCATCACGGGCCTGCTGCGGGGGGCCGCGAGATGCCGTTCCGGCTACTTGCCGGGCACGATATTACTGCGCGTGGCCAGAACTTCGTCGATCAGGCCATATTCAAGGCTCTGGGCGGCGTTCATGAAGCGATCCCGCTCTGTATCCCGCTCGATCACCTCAAGACTTTGCCCGGTGTGTTCCGCCATCAGTTCATTAAGGCGCTTGCGAATGATCAGAATCTCCTTGGCCTGGATTTCAATATCCGTGGCCTGGCCCTGGGCCCCGCCGCTGGGCTGGTGAATCATGGTCCGGGCATTAGGCAGGCAGTATCGCTTGCCCTTGGTGCCCCCGCAGAGCAGGAATGCTCCCATCGATGCCGCCTGCCCGATGCACATGGTACTGACGTCGGGTTTTATGAACTGCATGGTGTCGTAGATGGAAAGCCCGGCCGTCACCGAGCCGCCGGGGGAATTAATGTACAGGTGGATGTCCTTGTCGGGATTCTCTGATTCGAGGAACAGCAGCTGGGCAACAATCAGATTGGCCATGTGGTCCTCGACTGGCCCAACCATAAAAATCACCCGCTCCTTCAACAGCCGGGAGTAGATATCGTAGGAGCGTTCGCCGCGCGCGGTCTGCTCAACCACCATGGGAATCAGCCCCAGGCTCTTTGTAGTGTTGCTGTATTGCCCGTTGAACTGAGATGACATGTGTCCCTTCCCCTGATTAAGGTCGATCGATTATGTGCGGTCGCTGACCGGCGATATCGGCGGTCAAGCCTCGCGCTGCCCCTGGGCAAGCGCCTCCTGATAACTACAGGGCTTCTCCACTACATGGGCATTACCCAGTAATTTTTCAACCATCTGGTCTTCAAGCACCCTGGATTGCACCGAGGCCAGTTGCTCCTGGCTGGAATAGTACCAGTTGATCACCTCCTCGGGATCCTGGTAGGTGGACGCCATCTCCTCAATGATCTCACGCACTTTGCCGGCGTCTACCTTGAGAGCGAATTTCTCAACAAGCTCAGCCAGCACCAGGCCGAGTTTGACCCTGCGCTCAGCATTTTCCCTGAACATATCATCTGGCAAGAGGGATTTGAGATCCAGATTCTGCCCTCCGGCCCCGCCAAACTGCTGGAACATCTGGTTGCGCATGGCGTCTATCTCCCGCCTTACAAGAGCCCTCGGTACTTCGAGCGACTGGTGCGCCTGCGCTACGGCGTCCATTACCTGCTGCTTGACCTTGCCCTGCACCGCGTTCTTGAGTTCGCGCGCCATGTTCTGTCGAACTTCGCTGCGAAACTTTTCCAGCCCGCCCTCCTCCACACCGTATTTGGCAAACAGCTCCTCATTCAACTCGGCCGGGACCAACTGCTGCACCTTGTTCAGCTTGACCCTGAACTCGACCGCGGCGCCTTTTAACTCCTCGTTGTGATAGTCCTGGGGGAAGCTCAATTGCAGGGTTTTCTCCTCACCGGCTCGCATGCCGATGATGCCGTCTTCGAATCCTGGAATCATACGGCCGGAACCCAGCCCCAGATCACTACCAGTCGCACTGCCGCCGGTAAACTCCACACCATCGCGGGTGCCGTGATAGTCGATATTGACCTGGTCGCCCTCGGCTGCCGCCCTCTCCACCGGTTCCCAACTGCCCTGCTGCTTGCGAAACACCTCGATAATATTGTCCACGTCGGAATCAGTCACTTCGGCAACGGGCATCTCGACGCTGAAGTCCCTGATCTCTACCACTTCCACCTCTGGAAATACTTCGAAGGTGGCGACATATTCCAGATCCTTCCCCGCCTCCAGATTTCTGGGCTCGATGCTGGGTTGACCGGCGGGTCGCAGCTTTTCCTGGATAACTGCCTCCTGGAAAGACTGGCTCATCACTTCGCCCAGCACCTCCTGGCGCACCCCGGCACCGAAGCGCTGGCGCATGACCTTCATGGGCACCTTGCCGGGACGAAAGCCCGCCAGCCGGACATTGCCGGCGGCCTTCTGCAGCCTGTTATTGACCTCGGACTCAATGCGTTCCGCCGGTACGCCAACAGTCAAACGACGCTCCAGGCCTGAAGTCGTCTCGATAGAAACCTGCATGGTATTTCCTCTGCTACAATCCGAAAGGTGTTGAACGCCGAGCGCGTTCACTCAGTTTGGGCAGCTCCGCGAACCAACACCCGGCCCCGGAAACTGTCGCTTTACTTACTTCTGGTGCGGAAGGAGAGACTCGAACTCTCACGCCTTGCGGCACTGGAACCTAAATCCAGCGCGTATACCAATTTCGCCACTTCCGCAGTATACCCACGCCTCTGGCACCGGCCGATATTGAGTTAGAATATCTGTTACATTATTTTGATAACCAATTGATTATTCGAAAATAATGTCGAACCTCAGCCGTCCTTTGAGGCAGTCACAAGGGCGCAGATTCTGCCACAAAGCCCTGGCCGGTTCAACCACTTAACCACGGGGTTTCGCCAGTAGCAGGACCACTGGCGCCGACGCCGACAGGGCCTGTACTGCTCCGCTCCAACCGCGCGGCAACAACACTGCTTGCTCGGCGCGATATCGGCTTCCCGCCAACTCGAGGATGCCGATCACAACCAGCAGCAGGGCATAGCTCGGCCCGGATTCCACCTGCCACTGCATGCCTGGGTTGATAGCCAACCGCTGCACCTCGAAATCGGGAAAATCCACGATCTGCTCAACCGTGACCCCGGGGGGACTGGGGAGCTCCCGGGGCGCGGCCATGGCAGGGCCCCTGAGCAGCATCCGCGCTACTGCCTCACGGCTGTCCCAGTGGTCCTGGGTGATCACTTTCTGCGCGAATGAAATAATTTTTCGCTCGTACGAGGGCGTCTGGAACTCAACCACCCGGACGCCGTGTTGTAACGCGTGCGGCAACAGCGGTGGTATATGGA
The DNA here is from genome assembly GCA_964436585.1 of uncultured Halioglobus sp. Classification (GTDB taxonomy): domain Bacteria; phylum Pseudomonadota; class Gammaproteobacteria; order Pseudomonadales; family Halieaceae; genus JARRPM01. The sequence continues at coordinate 4,384 of CAYTDW010000138.1, forward strand.
CGACATCCCCCACGCGCAGGGGATGAAGCTGGGTAAAGGCGTCCATCCGCTCCCGCAACAGCAACTCCCGGGCCTGTCGTGCCGGGTCCGGTGTCCCGCCCGCTTCGACCAGGTCATCCAGCTCTCGCCGCAACCTCTCGTAGGCGAGGACGGAATCGAGATAGGCAGCCCTGAATTCCCGATGGTCCTGGTACTGCGCGACCCGCTGGGGGTCAAAGCCGCTGCGAATGTAAGCGGTCCCGTCGGGCCACGCCCGCCTGTCTATGTGGGTGACAACGTATACCTCGCGCTTGGTTTCGTGCAGCTCAAAGTAGAGATCGCCCCGCACCGGCTGGGGTAAGGGGTCGAGAATTTTCAATAACAGCAACGCCACACCCGGCGGGCCAGCCGCAGCCGACGGCAGGACCGCCTGCAGCCAGGGTATCGGGGTGCGGGCATCCCCGCTGGCGAACATGCACACGCCCCGCCGCTCCACCCCGGTGAACCAGATCTCCCTGCCCCATGGCTTCTCTATATAGTGCGGGTTCAGGCCGACCGGGGTCGATGGCTCGAAACTCAGCAACCGATGCTGGGCGACCCAGCGCAGATACTGCTGGCGCGGGCCGAGCCCGTCCCCCGTCAGCAACTGGTCCGTGACCGCGATGTTCAGAGTCGCGCCATGGGCATAGTAAATTGCCGTCAGCTCCAACGGCTCGCCGGCCTCAAGCCAGTAGCGCGGGAGCTGGAATTCAACAAGCAGCAGGGCCTCGTCACCCGCAATGGCCTCGCGCCAGCGCTGGTAACAAAACAGCGGCTCCCCGCGCTGGCGGGTGAACCCGGCAGGGTTGGTGGTAGTGTGCGTCACCTGGGCCACTAATCTGTCAGGCAGGCCGGGTCGAAGCGGTATTCCCCCAGCAGCCAGCCCGAGACTTCGCATGCTGCAGGTCCCGGCAACGCCGCGTAGTTGTTTGCCAACTCGCGGCACCGGGCCTCACCCATGCCGGACAAGCCCTGATCTTCGAACTCCCTGCGGTTGGCTTGCATTTGCCGCCAGGTGGCAGGGCCGATGGCCTGCTCAACCCAATCGGTACCGGTGCTGCCCGGGTGGTAGAGTTCCGCCAGACCCGCCAGTGCCGGCAGTGAGAGCAGCCCCTGGTTCATAGGATTACACAGATGACCGCTGAGCCGGGTCCGGGGGAGACCATTGCGCTGCGAAAGGCGCCCCAGATAGAGGAAATTGCTTCGAACCGCACCGTCGTTCACCGGATAGTTGTCCCAGAGCAGCACCGGACGCTGCAGATGGGCATAAATCCGCTCAATATCTGCGCCGGAAATTGTCTCCGAGCAAACCCGGTTACCGGTCCAGAAAATATCGACTGCGGGAGGGAGTTCCCTGCCGAGCCGAGGCCAGTAGTCAACCGGCATCCGGCCGAAATACCGCTCCAGCACCGGATCGAATGAATAGTAGGTGGGGCATGCAAGCACCCTCACTCCTGGAAGCCAGGAAACCACATCGCTGACAATCTCAGCCTGGCGGCTGGCAAGATCCTTCAGGTCACCGGGCATATCGTCGAACAGGACCGCCAGCAGCGGTGCCCCCAGTTCATCTAACCGCGCGATCTTGGCCCTGAGCTGTTCGCGCTGGTGGGCGCCGTATTGCCGGTAGAGTTCAAACGGCGACAGGCCGACACCCCAGCGGATGCCAAGGCGGCCGTAAGCGGCGGATAGCTCCAGCAGCTGCGTCCACTCCCCGGGCGGCCAGTCGCTCTGCCACTGCTTGCGCAGATAGGGGTCTGCCTTCGGGCAGTAGAGGCAGGTGTTCAATCCCGCCCCCGACAGGTAGCGGGCGTAGGCCAGACGGGTGGCGAAAGGCCAGGGGCGCCCGTAGAAGCCCTCAACTATGCCGGTAAGGAACTCACTGGAGTGTGCGGAATTCACCCTTTATCGCCGAATGCACTTAAAAAACATATAAATATTTCAAATGAGACTAAAAAAAGCAGGTTCGCGCCATGGCAAATTCAATGTCATGGGCGATACTAGGGTCGTGACTGTCTGTCCCCTGGAACATCCAGGCAGTTACAGGGGCAAACCCAATGCCTCTTGAGGGAAGAAATTCCTTTATGTTTCACTCCTAATGGTCTTATTGGGTCCCTCTCGGGACCCATTTTTTTGAGCTATATTATTTAAAAACAATGAGTTACGCACTATATCTCCTAAAAATTCTAGGATATGGTGCTACATGGTATGCGTTGGGCGATCAGAAGACAGTGAGCCGGCGAGGTGATTTTCAATTTTCGCATTGGCCGTGGCATCCTGTTCACTGAACTGGACGCCTATAC
>CAYTDW010000139.1:0-6698 GCA_964436585.1 uncultured Halioglobus sp.
AAAAGCTGGGCCTGACCATGAAGGACATCGAGATGGTGGAGCTGAACGAGGCCTTCGCGGCCCAGGCCCTGCCGGTGCTGAAGGACCTTGATCTGCTGGACGACATGGACGAGAAGGTGAACGTGAACGGCGGCGCTATTGCCCTGGGCCACCCCTTCGTCTGCTCCGGCACCCGTATCACCGGCTCCCTGCTCACCGTCATGCAGGACCGGGACCTCAGCCTGGGCGTGTCCACCATGTGTATCGGCCTGGGCCAGGGCATCACCACCGTGGTGGAGCGGGTCTAGCCCGAATTTCTCCAACTATTCCTCCTGCCGGCCCTGAAGATTGAGTAAGCAACGGTGAGCATTGGCGCAACTCTACTGCTGGGCATGCTGCTGGGGATGCGTCACGCCCTCGATGCGGATCATCTCGCGGCGGTCGCCACCCTCGTCACGCGCAGCCGTTCTCTCAGCCACACGCTATGGCAGGGCGTGGCCTGGGGCACCGGACACACCCTCACGCTGTTGCTGTGCGGCGGCGCCGTGCTGGTGCTGGGCCTGGTCCTGCCCGAGCGGGCGGCGCTGGGGCTGGAGCTCGCGGTGGGCGTCATGCTGGTAGTGCTGGGTGGGGAGGTGCTGTATCGACTGCGGCGCGGGCGCGTGCATTTCCACGCCCACCGCCATGCGGACGGCGCAAAACATTTCCATGCTCACGCACATGAAGGCGAGTCACGGCAGCACGATCCCGATCGCCATGAGCACAGCCATGGTTTCCCGCTGCGTGCGCTGGTGGTTGGCATGGTGCACGGTATGGCAGGCTCGGCTGCACTGATTCTGCTCACCCTCGAAACCTTGCGCACGCCGGCCCTGGGCCTGGCCTACATCGCCCTGTTCGGGGTCGGTTCAATTGCCGGCATGGCGGCGCTGTCGGCTGTTATCGCCATACCCATGCGCCTGACGTCGCAGCATCTGGGCCGCACCTACCAGGGGCTATCTGCGCTGGTGGGACTGGGCACCGTGCTGCTCGGCTGCTACGTAACCTTGCGGTCGGTCGGCGGCATGGTTTGAGCATGCACGGAGGTTCCCCGCCGTAAGCCAATCCAGGCGACCCGGACCAACCGGTCCAAATTACCCGCAGCCCTCCTCCCCCGACAGCATCCGGTCCATTTTCAGCAGTGTTTGCTCCAGCGTCGCACTGGCCAGTGCCAACCCCCGGAAATATTCCTGTGCCATCGGCGCAATCCCGCAGCGCCCGGGCAGGGGCTGCCCTTCCGCCAGCAGCCGGTAGAGGGTTGGCAGGAAAATGAACTGCAGCCACTGGGGCAGCGTGAGTGTATCCACGCTGAAGGGCTGGTCCGAGGCCAGCGCCTGCGGCGGTGGCGGCTCCCGCTCCCACAGGCCCAGCTGGCGCAACTGGGCCTCGATGTCGATCAGCAGCTCGGCGACCGCGATGTGCGGACTGCCTGCCGCGCCAGCATCTTTTCCCTGCGAGCCCATCAGCTCGCCGCCAGCTCGCGCCGGAATGGCGGCAGTGAATCGAGAATCGCACGGCCGTAGCGCCGGGTCAGGATGCGCCGGTCCATCAGGGTGACCCGGCCGGTGTCCTGCTCCGTGCGCAGCAGGCGGCCGCTGGCCTGCACCAGGCGCAGGGCAGCGTCCGGCACGCTGATCTCCATGAAGGCGTTGCGCCCCTGGGCCTCCACCCACTCCGCCAGGGCCGCTTCCAGCGGGCTGTCGGGCACGGCAAAGGGGATCTTGGCGATCACCACGTGGCGGCAGTAGTCCCCCGGCAGATCCACCCCTTCGGCAAAACTGGCCAGGCCGAAAATGACACTGCCACCGCCGGCGTCGATAGCCTCCCGGTGGCGCCGCAGTATTTCCTGCTTGCTGTAGTCGCCCTGCATCAGGACCAGCTCCCGCAGGTCGCCGTCGATCCCCTGGAACACCTCCAGCATCTGGCGCCGGGAGGAGAACAGCACCAGGCTGCCCTCGCGGGAGTCGAGCAGCCGGGGCAACTGCTCGATGAGCGCCCGGGTGTGGCCCTGGGCGTCCCCCGGGTCGCACTCCATGTGCGGCACGCAAAACACGGCGTTGGCGTAGTCGAAGGGGCTGGCAACGATCTTGTAGTTGGCCTCCCGTGGCGCCCCGGAATGCAGGATAAAGCGCTCGAAGGAATTGAGCGCCGTCATGGTGGCCGAGGTGACGATCACTCCCGCGGCCCGGGACCACAGGTACTCCTGCAGGATGTCCGCGGCGAGGATGGGGCTGCAGCGCAGGTCGAACCCGAACTGGCCGTTGCTGTTGAGCAGGGTGATCCAGCGCGCTTTCGGCGGCACCTCGCCCTCGCCGGTCACCGCGTACTCGCGCCACAGGCCCAGGGCACCCTCGGCCCGGCCCAGCAACCCGCCCAGGTTGATGTGCCAGGTCTCGATAATCGATTTGTCCAGGGCGGCGAATTCGTCCTCCAGGGCCTCCTCCAGCAGGGCCTCCATCCGGGCCAGGTCCTGGGCCAACTGCTGGAACTGGCCGGCCAGGGTGGTGGCGACAGGTATCAGGCCAGCCGGCACCAGCCCGTGGGCGAAGCGCAGCTGCTGATCGTCCCGGCGCTCGTCGGGTTCCAGGTCCTCGAACAGCGCCGCCACCACCTGCTCGGCCACCTGCAGGCTGGCGGCGGCCTCGTCCATCATGCCCGGCAGGCGTTGCAGCGGGCGCTGCAGGGCGTCCAGGCCCGCCAGTGCGGGCGCCGCCTGCGCCAGCAGTTTCCGGCTCTCCTGCAACCACTGCGCGGTGGTATGCAGGCGGCAGAAGCTGGAGAAGTGGGACAGGGCCTTGTCCGGCAGGTGATGGCCTTCGTCAAACACGTAAATGCTGTCCTCGGGGGCGGACAGGATGGCGCCGCCACCCAGGGCCAGATCCGACAGGGCCAGGTCGTGGTTGGTGACGATGATGTCCGCACTCTGCAACTCGTCCCGGGCCCGGAAAAAGCTGCACTGGCCGATGTTGGGGCAGCGCCGGCCGCTGCATTGGCTGTGGTCGGTAGTGACGCCGTACCAGACCTCCTCGGCAATGGCCTCAGGCCAGTTGTCGCGGTCCCCGTCCCACTGGCCGCGACCCAGGGCGTCCACCATGGCGGTATACACCGGCAGGGCCTCGGCGGTCACCGGCTGGCCGACATCGTCCGGGTACAGGGGCAGCAGGCTGTCCGCCCCCTGGCCCTGCCCGAACACGCGATCCAGCTTCGACAGGCACACATAGCGGCGCCGGCCCTTGGCCAGGGTGAAACTGAAGTCCAGCCCGCTGTGGCGCCGGATGTCCGGCAGGTCCTTGTTGACGAACTGCTCCTGCAGCGCGATGGTCGCCGTCGCCACCACCAGGCGCTTGTTCAGCGCCCGGGCCACCGGGATGGCCGCCACGGCGTAGGCGATGGTCTTGCCGGTACCCGTGCCGGCCTCGATCACGCACACGGCGGGCAGGCCGCAAGCGGCCTCACCCGGGGCGGGAATGCGGGCCAGCGTGTTGGCAATTTCGGCGATCATCTGGCGCTGCCCCCAGCGCGGGGTCAGTGCCTTGCCGGCGATGATGGCGCTGTAGGCATCGCGGATGGTGCCCTTGAGTTCCTCGCTCAGCAAGGGCCGGGGGAGCCTGAGCGCTGCGCCAGCTTGCTCACCACCGCGTTGGCATAGATAGCCAGGGCGTAGGGACGCTGCGGCCCGGGCATGGCGGCGATGCGCTGTTCGAACTGTTCGCGGCTGCAGTCGCCCGGTTCCACGGAGAATGTATCGGGCAGGGCCGGAGCGCCCGGGTTGAGCATCTCGTAGGCAAATATATTGGTGGGGTGCAGGCAGTACCCGGAGATTACCTGCCGGTCCACTTCCGCCGCCACCGCCTCGGGGGTGGGGAAGCCGGCGCCCAGCGGCGTGCCAAAGGACACGTGGACCCGCCCCTTGTCACCGGCAATGCCGCGGCCGATGGATGCCACATCTTCCTGCTCGCCTTTGCGGTAGGCGCCCTGGCTGGCGCGCTGGTACAACTCATTGGCCTTGAAGGCGTCGCAGGGGTCCAGTTCGTAGGAGATTGCCACCGGCACAATGCCCAGGCTCTGGATATGCCCGGCAAAATCCTCGCTGCCCTTGTCGCGGCTCATGGCCAGCATCTTGATGATGACGGGCTCGGTGCGATCGATACCATCCTTGGCGCGCCCCTCGCGCTGGGCGATCCACACCGGGTGGCGCTCCTGCTGCAGCGAGTGGCGAATGTAATTGGCCAGGTTCCTGGAGGCCGCCAGCAATTCCCGCGGGCCGCTGAGCGAGCGCCTGACGATAAAACTCTTGTTCAGGCGCATCAGATCCGACACCCAGGGCTTGGTCAACAGGTTGTCACCGATGGCGATACGCACCGTCTGGTAGCGCGCCCGGTGCAGGGCGTAATTGATGAACGCCGGATCCATGGCGATATCCCGGTGATTGCTCATGTACAGGTAGGGTCGCGCCGGGTCCAGTTGCTCCAGGCCGGTGACGCTGAAGCCGCCGGTGGTGTCCTCGATCATGCGATCCATGTAGCGCTTGATAATGGCCTGCATGGCACCGACATCGCCGACACCCCGCACTTCCCGGGCCAGGCGCCAGCGCACCAGCAGTCGGCACAGCGCCGGCGCCAGGCGAGCCAGGCTACCCAGGCGGAACCCGGCCATGGTGTCCAGCAGCTCCCGGTCGTCGAGCAAGCGCGCCAATACCCCGGCCACCTCCTCGTCGCGGTAGGGCCGGATATCGGCAAAAGGATCGTCCAAGCAGTCACCCTCGGTGCGCAAAGCGGCCCACGATACCCAAATTCCACCCGCTAGTCATCCGCGCGCGGGCGCCAACCCGGGCGCCCAATAATTGCCCGCTCGGACACTGACGACAGCCGGGGTTTCTGCTACTCTGCTGCCGCCTGTTCAACCAATCCGGTACCGGAGGAAAGATGGAAGCCACTCACGCCGCAATGCTGACCTTTGGCGTGGCGGCCCTGCTGGCCAGCTGGGTCGTCCTGCTCATCGAATCATGGAAGGAGGACTATGCCTGGGGCCTGTGCACCCTGTTGCTGCCGCCGCTGTCCTACCTGTACTCGCTGGGCCGGCTGGACAAGGCCGGCCAGGCCCTGTTGCTGGCGGTCGCCGGCTGGGTTCTCATCTGGTTCGCGCTGGGGTGACCCGGCCGGGCCCGGCGGAACCGGGCCCAAAAACGCCACCGGCACCAACCTCAATGTAAAAATATCGTTGAAAAACAGGCGCATAGCCTGCAACGACCCACCTCTGCCGCGCGCCTGTTACAAATCTTCCCAAATAGTTACAAATCCGTAACCCATTCGCTGCGTATAACGCTAGGATAGATCCCGTGCCAGCGGCTGTCGCCGCCGGGCACCACCCGGCTCACTGGAGGAATACCCCATGAACATCGCGTCCAAAGTAGCTGCGCTGGCGCTGTTACTGGCCGCCGCCGGCAGCCATGCCGCGAGGCCCACCAGTATCGTGTTTGAGACCCATGGCGAAACCGCCGACGGCAGGCCCTACTCCCAGTACACCGTGCGGTGTAACGACGGCAGGACGGTACCCCTCACCGCCTGGGATGGCCAGCGCAAGTGGTGCATCGGCGGGAACGCCGGGGGCAGCTGCGAGAAACAACAGATCAGTGCGGCCAAAATGGCCTGCACGGATGCCCGGGCCCCGGCCTGAGCCGCGGCACGGCGCGCCTTTCACTCGAGGTAGCGCGCGCGCAAGGCCTGCAGTTCCATCGGCCCGACCCCCAGCGCCTGTTCGAGATATGCCTCCAGGGAGCTGTAGTTGTCCTCGATATGGCGCAGGGCCATGGCCAGGTAATCCTCGTGTACTTCCAGCATGGGCAGGATTGCTTCGGCCACCATATGCTCCAGCTGGTATTTGCGGCGCAGCCGCTCCAGCTCCCGTTGCGGCAGGTAATAGCGCGCCGTGAGCAGGTAGTCCTGCATCACCAGGTCCCGCGGGACCCCCAGCGCCAGCAGGATGATGGCCGCGGCGAAACCGGTGCGGTCCTTGCCCGCGGCGCAATGCACCAGGAAGCGGGCGTCCGGCGCTGCCAGGATCTCCCGGAACATGCGGCTGTAGGTCTGGGCCTGGAGCCCGGCGAAATCGCGATTGATCTCCAGCATGAAGTCGAACATGGCCGCCGGGTGCTGCGACTGCTGGTCGGCCTGCTCGAAGAAACGCGAGTTACTGCCGGGGACGATGGGCAGACTGACCACCTGCGGGCGCGGCTGCAGCGGCAGCCGGCTCAGGTCCGTCTCCTGTTCCTCCACCCGGCGAAAATCAAATACCAGGTCCAGGTCCAGGCTGGCCAGGAGGCTGACATCCTGTTCGCTCAGGGAAGACAACTGGCCGGAGCGGAACAGGTAGCCCCACTTCACCCGCCTGCCCCCGGCCGCCCGGTAGCCGCCAAAGTCGCGGAAATTGGGCGCACCGTGCATACCCAGCCGGCGTTCCGTGGCCACCACCTCGGTTCCGTGCTGATCGCGCAGGCGGAAGAAATGGCGGCGGCCGGGCGGCAGGCCCACCAGGCGCGCAGCGGGCGTTGGCTGGCGCAAATAGTGCAGCTGCAGGCCAGCCCCGACAGCGCCGGCCAGGGGTTCCACCGAGACCTCGGTGCCGGGGTCGGTGACCTGCCACTCGATATGGTAATCGCCATCCGGCTCGCGCCAGATATGGAC
>CAYTDW010000140.1:0-6655 GCA_964436585.1 uncultured Halioglobus sp.
CAGCATCGACACACGGGCCCAAACCTCCTTCCGGTACTATGAGACCGGTTCTGCTTTCGAATACCAGACAGTGCGTTGGCTGTACTCCACCAAGCGCGAACTTGACGTAGAAAAGTAATCGGGGACCACTGTGATCCGTAGACTGCTCCTGACCTTATGCACCCTTGCCCTGAGCCTGGCGGCCGGGGCCCATGCCGCGGAACCCATCAGGATTGGAACCACCCAGTCCCTGACCGGCGAGTTCCAGGAATTCGGCACCAATCAGCTGCGCGGCCTGCAGATGTGGGCAGGCGATGTCAACTCGCGCGGCAAACTGCTGGGCCGCCCGGTGGAGATCGTGCACTACGACGACGGCTCCGACCCGGCCCGCAGCGCCGAGCTGTACCGCAAGCTGATCGAACAGGACCGGGTCGATCTGCTGATCGGGCCCTATTCCTCGAACATCACCATGGCCGCCAGCAAGGTGGCGCAGGAGCACGATTTTCCGATGCTGACCCTGGGCGCGTCCGCCGACCAGATATGGGCCCGGGGCTATCACAATATTGTCGGCCTGGATGTGCCCTCCACACGCTACATGGATGTCGCGCTGCAGGCCGCTGCCGACCAGGGCGCCAGGACCCTGGCACTGGTCTATGGCGAGAACGATTTTACCCGGGATGTGGTGCCCGGCGTGCTCAGCAAGGCCCAGGAACTGGGCCTGCAGGTGGTGCTGAACTCCCCCACGCCAAGTGCGGCGGATATCCCCGGGCAAGTAAAGCGCCTCGCCGCGGCCAATGCCGATGTCATCATGTCCCTGCACTATCTCGAGGAGGGTGTCGCGCTGGTGCGCGCCCTGAAACAGGCGCAGGTCAAACCCGATATGCTGGTGTTCGGTGTAGCTGCCTCGCTGGCAGAGTTTGGCCAGCAGCTGCCGGGCGATGTCGAGGGTGTTACCGGTGTGACCCAATGGCTGCGCGGTGTCAGGTTGCCCGGCGCACAGGATTTCGCCTATCGCCACCGCAAACTCTACGGCTACAACCCCGGCGCCTACGACGTCCTGGGCTACAGCGGCGGGCAGGTCATCGAAGCCGCGGTTCGCCTGGCGGGAACCACGGATCGCGCCGCGGTGCGCGAGCAATTGCATACCATGACCTTCAGCTCACTGCTGGGCATCTACAAGGTCGATGCCGATGGCCGCCAGGTGGGCAAGGAAAACTACCTGCTGCAGTGGCAGGGCAAGGACCGCCGCCTGGTCAAGCCGGACAAGCTGGCCGAGAGCGAGCTGATCTACCCGATGCCCTGAGTGCTACCGCGGGTTCAGGGGAAGGCGCTGGAATGAGCCATAAACTACCTGCCGCGGACAGAACGGCGCTGGTCCTGACCGGAGGCGGTGCGCGGGCCGCCTACCAGGTCGGCGTGCTGAAGGCGGCCGCGCAACTGCTGCCCAAGCGCGCCCACAACCCCTTCTCCATCATCACCGGTACCTCCGCCGGCGCCGTCAACGCGGTAGCGCTGGGGGCCTCTGCCAATAATTTTCGCCTGGCGGTGAAGAAGGTGGAGCGGATCTGGAGCCAGCTCCACGTCGACCAGGTGTACAAGGCGGGGCACCTGGATTTGCTCGGTGGCATGCTGCGGCTGGCTGTCTCCATGTTTCACCAGGGCATCGGCCTGCGCCGGCCCCTGTCCATCCTCAACAATGCGCCCCTGGCCGAGTTGTTGTCGAAGGTGATTGATTTTCGCGACCTGGAGCGGCGGCTGCAGGGAGGCCTGCTCGACGCCATCGGTGTCACGGCGTCCAGCTATGACAGCGGCGAGTCCGTTACTTTTTACCAGAGCAATCTCGAGGGCAATGTGCTGCCCGAGTGGCGCCAGGCGCGGCGCCGCGGCATCGCCACCCGGCTGGAGGTGGCCCACCTGCTGGCGTCCTCCGCCATACCCACGCTGCTGCCCGCGGCGAAAATTGGCGACAGCTATTACGGTGACGGCGCCCTGCGCCAGGTATCCCCCATCAGCTCGGCCATCCACCTCGGTGCGGAGCGCATCCTGGTGGTGGGGGTAAGCGGCAATCTCACCCGGGGGCCATCGGTGCGACACGAGCAGCACTCCCCATCCATGGCCAGGATAATGGGCCACGTGTTCAACAGCGCATTCATCGACGCGCTGGAAAACGACATGGAGCACCTGGTGCGGATCAACGAGCTGATCGGCATGGTGCGCAATGAAAATCCCCACGCCGATACCGCTGGCCTGCGCATGGTGGACTTCCTGTGCATCAACCCCTCCATCCAGATCAATGAGCTGGTGGCCCGGCATTTCAACAGCCTGCCGCGCTCGATGCGGGCGGTGCTGAAGATGACCGGGGCCACACCCTCGGGTGGCGGTACCAGTATGGCCAGCTACCTGTTGTTCGAGGGGGCCTTCTGCCGGGAACTGATCGCCTGCGGTTACCGCGATGCCATGGCGCAGGAGGATGCCCTGATGGCGTTTTTCTATCCGCGGCGGGAAGTGGACATTCGCCCCGGCGCCTGAGCGGTACCCGCCAGTCCGCCCCCCCAGATGATAGCGAGGACCTCGTCAAACCATGTACCAGAACCTCGCAATTCTCGCGGTCTTCGCCTTCCTCTACAGCAGTGTCAGCGGTGGCCTGGCCCGCACCCCGGTAAACGGCGCGCTGGTGTTCATGGCCTTCGGCACGGCCATGGGGCCGCTCGGGCTGGGCGTGCTGGACCTCGATATCGACGCCGAGGGCCTGCGCATAATGGCGGAGTTGACGCTCGCCCTGGTGTTGTTTACCGATGCGGCCGGGGCCAACCTGCGGGAACTGCAGCATTCCTACCGCATCCCGCTGCGCCTGCTGCTGGTCGGCTTGCCGCTCACCATCGGGCTGGGCTATGCCGCCGGCCTGGTGCTGCTGGACGGGCTGGGCTGGCTGGAGATCGCGATCCTGGCGGTGATGCTGGCGCCCACCGATGCGGCGCTGGGTAAGGCCGTGGTCACCAACCCGGCGGTGCCGGGGCCGCTGCGCGAGGGCCTGAACCTGGAAAGCGGCCTCAACGATGGCATCTGTGTGCCGATCCTCTTTGTCTTCCTGTTACTGGCCTCGGAAGCGGGAGCGGCGGGTGACACCACCGCGGTGGCGCTGCAGCTGGTGGCGGAGTCGATTGGTATCGGGGTGGCACTGGGGGTCGCACTCACCTGGCTCGCGGTGAGGCTGCTGCGGGTCGTCAACAGCCGCGGCTGGATGACAGACTCCTGGGAACAGATCACCATCCCCGCCCTGGCCGTGGCCTGTTTCGGCTTTACCCAGTGGCTGGGCGGCAGCGGCTTCATCGCCTGCTTTGTCGGCGGTCTCTGCTTCGGCGCAATGGAGCGAGAGGGTACCCATGCGCGCCTGCTCGATGCGGAGGGGGTAGGGGATACGATGGCACTGCTGACCTGGGTGGCGTTCGGCGCCGCCGTGGTGGGCCAGGGGCTTCTCACCCTCACCTGGCAGGTCGTGCTCTATGCCTTACTGAGCCTCACCGCAATCCGGATGCTCCCGGTATACCTCGCCCTCACCGGCCTGCCCCTGGGGGCGAGCGAAAAGCTGTTTGCCGGCTGGTTTGGCCCCCGGGGCCTCGCCAGCATTGTATTTGCCGTCATCGTCCTGGAAGAAAAACTGCCGGGCGGCGGCACCATCATCGATGCCGTGGTGGCCACGATCGTGTTGAGCGTGCTGCTGCACGGTTTGTCTGCGAATCCGCTGGTGGCCGCGTTGGGGCGGGCGGTGCAGACACACTACCGCGCGCAGGATAAATCCGCGCCTTACGCGGACGAATAATGAACCTCGATTATGCCACCCTGGACGCGCTGCGCAGCCATCACCCGGCCTGGCGACTGCTGCGCTCGGATCACGCCCCGTTGGTGGCGAGTTTTCTGCACCGGGTGTTTATCAGGCCCAATGTGCGGGTAGTGGCGGCGGCCGACCTCATCGAAGCGCTGGAGGACGAACTTTACGCCCTGCGCCAGCACTGGGGTGAGGGTGCCTTTCCCCGGAATGGACAGGACTACCTCAATGAGTGGGCCAGTACCGAGAAAGGCTGGTTGCGCAAGTTTTATCGGCAGGATTCAGACGAGCCGCAGTTTGATTTGACCCCTGCCACCGAGAAGGCGATTTCCTGGCTGGGGCAGCTTTCTGAGCGCAGCTTCGTGGGCACCGAGTCACGCCTGCTCACCCTGTTCGAGTTGCTCAAGCAGATGAGTGAAGGCAGCGAGTCCAACCCGGCGCGGCGAATCGCCGAGCTGCAAAAGCGGCGCCTGGACATCGACAACGAGATAGCCAGGGTAGCGGCGGGTGATCTGCCGCTGCTGGACGACACGGCGCTGAAGGACCGCTTTCAGCAATTCGTGCAGATCGCGCGGGATCTGCTGACCGATTTCCGGGAGGTGGAACACAATTTTCGCCAGCTGGACCGCCGGGTGCGTGAGCGGATAGCCCTATGGGAAGGCGCCAAGGGCACCCTGCTGGAACAAATTATGGGCGAGCGCGATGCCATAGCCGACTCGGATCAGGGCAGGAGTTTCCGGGCGTTCTGGGACTTTCTGATGTCCAGTGCGAGGCAGGAAGAACTGACAGAGTTGTTGGACCGGGTGCTGGTGCTGCCGCCAGTGGCGGACTTGCAGCCCGAAGCGCGTCTGCGGCGGGTACACTACGATTGGCTGGAAGCCGGTGAGCATACCCAGCGCACGGTGGCGCAATTGTCGCAACAGTTGCGGCGTTTTCTCGACGCTCAGGCCTGGCTGGAAAACCGCCGCATCATGGAAATACTGCATGGCATCGAGAGCAAGGCGCTGTCCCTGCGCCAGGCTCCACCCCCTGGCCCGATCATGACAATAGCCGAATCCGCCGCCGCCATCGAATTGCCGCTGGATCGGCCCTTGTTTACCCCCGCATTCAAGCCATTGATTGCCGACATTGAGCTGCAGGCGGGTGACGAGGACCTGGACCCGGCCGCGCTGTATGCCCAGGTCGTGGTTGATAAGCCGCGGTTGGTCCGGCATATTCGCCAGGCGCTGCAGGTGCGATCCCAGATCACCCTGCGCGAGTTGATAGAGCTCGAGCCACTGCGCCATGGCCTGGCGGAGCTGATAGCCTACCTGCAGCTGGGCAGTGAGTCCTTCAAGTTGGTCGTCGATGAGGACACCGCAGACCTGGTGGTTTGGGAAGCGCCGTCCGGCGAGGGCGTCGGCGTGCGCAGGCAGGCGAGCTTGCCCCGCGTGATTTTCGTGCGGTAGGCATGGATCAAGACCGAGAGGCAGTTATGACGGATGCATCCGCAGGACAGGTTGATCTGTCCGTCCTCGCGATCAGCCTGCTCAAGGGAGTGATCTACCGGGAGAGTGATGAGCGGCTCTGGGCATCGCTGCTGAACCTGCAGGCCGCGTTGCGCGACTATACCGCGATTCTGGGCCTGGAGCTGGTGGTCGATGAAGCGGAGGGCTACGCATTTCTCCGGAGTCGGCCGGAGCCGGCGGAGGACGACCTGGCGCCGAGGCTACCGCGCCTCGTTGCGCGCCGGCCCTTGACCTTTCCGGTCAGCCTGCTGCTGGCCCTGTTGCGCAAGAAGCTGGCAGAATTCGATGCAGGGGGGACTGACACCCGACTGGTGTTGAGCCGCGATGAGATAGTGGAACTGGTGCGGGTATTCCTACCCGAAAGCAGCAATGAAGCCAGACTGATGGACCAGATCGAAACACATCTCAACAAAATTGCGGAGTTGGGTTTTGTCCGGAGGTTGAAAACTTCCGGCGGGGCAGCAGGGGGAGCGGCGCACTATGAGGTGCGACGCATTCTCAAGGCCTTCGTGGATGCCCAGTGGCTGGCGGATTTCGACAGTCGTCTTGAGACTTATCGCCTCCAGCTGGTGGGCACGGGTGCGGATTTTGACGAAAGAAATGACTGATCTGCAGCCCCTGGGCCTCGATTTCGTGGCTGATGATACCCTGTCAGGATTTCGCTTGCGGCGCCTGGAGGTGTTCAATTGGGGTACCTTCGACGGCCGCGTCTGGACGCTGCAACTCGACGGCAAGAATACCCTGCTCACTGGCGATATCGGCTCGGGAAAATCCACTCTGGTGGATGCGGTTACGACCCTGCTGGTTCCCGCCCAGCGTATCGCCTACAACAAGGCGGCGGGCGCTGACAGCAAGGAACGGACGTTGCGTTCCTATGTACTTGGGCACTACAAGTCCGAACGGAACGAGGTTACGGGAGCGGCCAAGCCGGTTTCATTGCGCGACCACAACAGTTACAGCGTCATCCTGGGAGTTTTCCACAATGCCGGTTACGACCAGACGGTAACGCTGGCCCAGGTATTCTGGATGAAGGAGGCGCGAGGTCAGCCGGCCCGGTTTTTTGTCGCGGCGGAGCGCGACCTGTCAATCGCAACGGATTTCTCGCAGTTCGGTTCCGAAATCGCTCAATTGCGCAGGAGATTGCGTAGCCTGGGAGCGGATATCGAGGACAGTTTTCCCAGGTACGGCGCGTGGTTTCGCCGCCGGTTCGGTATCGACAACGAGCAGGCTCTGGAGCTGTTCCTCCAGACAGTGTCGATGAAATCGGTGGGCAACCTGACCGAATTCGTGCGCAGCCATATGCTGGAACCGTTCGATGTGGCGCCGCGCATCCAGGCGTTGA
>CAYTDW010000141.1:0-6648 GCA_964436585.1 uncultured Halioglobus sp.
CCGGTTCACGCCGGCATCATTGAACCGGGGCATTTTCGCTTCCAGGCGGTCGGCGAGGAGGTGTTGCGACTGGAAAGCCGACTCGGTTACGTCCACAAAGGAATCGAGAAGCTGGCGGTTGGCCGTAGTCCCCAGGGCCTGGCCCGGCTAGCCGGGCGGGTATCGGGCGATTCGACAGTCGCCCACACCTGGGCGGCCTGCCAGGCCATGGAACGCGCTACCGGTTGTCGGGTTCCCCCACGAGCGCTGGCGTTGCGTGCGGTGCTCTGCGAGCGGGAGCGAATCGCCAATCATATCGGTGACATCGGCGCTGTCTGTAACGACGTGAGCTTCTCCTTCGCGCACATGCAGTGTTCCCGCCTGCGAGAGCGTTGGCAGCGCCGCAATGCCGAGATGTTCGGTCACCGGTTACTGATGGACTCGATTATTCCGGGCGGCGTCGCTACCGATATCGACCATGATGCCATCGCCGTCCTGCGGGAAGACCACAAGCGACTCCGTCAGGACACGGCCACCGTATTCGACATTATCGAGGACCACCCCTCACTGGATGATCGATTGATCGGTACCGGTATCCTGCCGACCGAGGATGCCGCTGAACTGGGGTGCACCGGCTTTGTCGGGAAGGCCAGCGGTCAGTCGTTTGATGTTCGCGTGCACGCACCGTACCCACCCTACGACGGCCTAAGTTTGCAGGTGCCACTGTTTGAGCAGGGGGACGTGGCCGCGCGTGTGCGTGTGCGCATGAGGGAAATCGGTGAAAGCCTGGGCGCGTTGGATCAGCTGCTTGACCAGATGCCGCAGGGATCGATACACGTGAGCCTGCCGGTGCCTGGCAAGGGTGATGAAGGTCTGGGTGTGGTCGATGGCTGGCGCGGCGAGATCGTCTGCTTTGTGCGCATGGATACCCAGGGCCGGATCGCCCGGTTTTTCCCGCGCGATCCGAGCTGGTTCTCCTGGTTGGCGTTGGAACGGCTTATTCATGGCAATATCGTGCCCGACTTCCCGGTTTGCAATAAGTCCGTCAACGCATCCTATTCCGGCCACGACCTATAGGTACTGTCATGTTGCGAATCCTGAAGCAATCTTTACACATCGGTGTGATGACCGAGGCCCCACCAGCCACCGGGGACGAGGAACTGGAACGCGTGGGGATATCTCTGAAACGAGTCATCGATGCGCGGCTCGGGCGCAGCCTCGCGATACGCCAGGTCGACGCTGGTTCCTGCAATGGCTGCGAACTCGAGATCCACGCGCTGAACAATCCCTATTACGACATCGAGCGCTTCGGTGTTTGTTTCGTCGCCTCGCCACGCCATGCGGATGTATTGTTGGTGACGGGCCCGGTGTCCCGGCATATGGAAAACGCCCTGCGGCGAACAGCGGCGGCGACGCCCACGCCGCGCTACGTCATCGCTGCCGGTACCTGCGCCTGCGACGGCGGCGAATTCGGCGAGTCCTACGCGAGTTGCGGCCCCGTCGATAAGATCATCCCCGTTGACGTGAGGATTGCCGGATGTCCGCCCACGCCCATGACCCTGCTACAGGGGATACTTGCCGCTCTTCGCAAGGAAAATGCGAGCGAGGCTGCATCCTGAGGTCGATGGGTTACTGCAACGGGCTGATAGTGTGGGGCTTGACATGACGTTGCCCCGGTTTCTACCCGAGTATAGATCGTCGATTGCCGAAGGTGCATCTTCGATATTTGCGGTGATGTCCTCATGCATCAGTGTGCCGCTCCTCTCGCCCTTGCGCGCGGCCATCTGCCTCGCGGTTCCGACCAGGCTGGTGATGTGTACATCGTGCCATCGATTCGACCCATGTACAGGGCGGATAAAAGGGCTAATGAGAGTGGAATTAGCTCTCCTGATTCGATCTGGAATATCCCTTACTGGTAAGGCCTCTTCACGGACTGGAACAGTCGGGAGCCGCCTGAAACGATGAATCTGGATGTCGGCATTACGAGACCTGCCTTTCACCCGTCGACATGACATTGTCGATAGCTGTTACTGTGCCTCTGATTATTGGTCAGTTCTCTATTCACGCGGGGTACCTTGACATGATGCCCTTTATGGTCTGGTCGTCGTGCTCTGCCGCGGGATCATTCATCTATAGTTCATCCCGGCAGGTAAAGTGTCATTGCGTTTCAGCCCACAACAGGAGATTGTTATGAAATCACTAGCGCGAACCGTTCGTCTGACACTGGCTGCCGCTCTCGTCGGCGCGGCGTTTTCCACGTTTGCGGATGATGTCGGTCCCGACAAGGCCGTGGAACTCGTCGAGCAGGGCAAGATCAAGCACTTCCGCGACCTCAATGCCATCGTCATGGGCCAGTATCCCGACGGGCGCATCATCGACACGGAACTGGAAGATCGCTACGGCAAACTCGTATACTCGCTTGAAGTGCACAGCAGCGATGGCCGGCAGTGGGATGTCGACCTCGATGCGGTAACCGGCGAAGTACTGCAGAACCGGGAGGACAATGACGATTGATCGAAAACCGCGATCTGTAATGTTACTGGCGCTGGCGGGGCTGCTGAACGGCCCCGCCAGCGCCGGCGACCTCAGCCAGTCTGAAGCGCTGGAGCTGCGACGGCAGGGGGCCATCCTGCCCTTTGAGCAGATCATGGCCGCTGTATACGAACGCAGGCCGGGCGCCCGGGTGGTGGAGGCGGAATTATCGAACGAAAACGGCCGGTACATCTACGAGATCGAGATATTCACCATCGACGACCAGCTGCGTGAACTGGAGCTGGATGCGAGCAGCGCGCAGGTGCTGGAGGACGAGGCCGAGGACTGATGCGCCTACTGCTGGTAGAGGACAGCGTTGACCTCGCGGACGAACTGCTCATTCGACTGCGCACTGAGGGCTACGCGTGCGACTGGTTGGTCGATGGGCGCGATGCACTGCATGCACCCGCGGACGGCCACTACGATCTCGCCGTGCTGGACCTGGGCCTGCCTGGAATCAACGGGCTGCAACTGCTAAAGGCCTGGCGCGATGCGGGCCATACGCTGCCCGTGCTGATTCTGACCGCCCGCAACAATTGGAGCGACCGCATCGAAGGCCTGGGTACCGGCGCCGATGACTATCTGGGCAAACCCTTTCACCCTGATGAGCTGGTACTACGCCTGCGCGCGTTGACGCGTCGCGGGCTGGGCGCGGGCAGTGCACCGCAATTGACGGTGCTGGGTGTCACCCTGGATGAGCAGCGCCAGTGTGTGTGTCGCGACAGCGCGGCCATCAGCCTCACCGGGGGGGAATTTCGCCTGCTGCGCTACTTCATGTTGCACCCGGGGCGACTGGTGAGCCGCGACCAGTTGGTCGATCACCTTTACGATATCGAGACCGAGCGCCACAGCAACGTTATAGAAGTTCACATCAAGCGCCTGCGGGACAAGCTCGGCAGGAACGTCATCGAGACGCGCCGCGGCCAGGGCTACTGCTTTCGCGGCGCAACAGCGTGAGCGCGCCCAACACCCCTCCCTCTCTGCGCCGGCAGTTGGCGATTCGGCTGGTCGCAGGCCTCGCACTGCTGGGAGTGGTCATCGTCATTGGCGCATGGCTCGCGTTCCAGCGCTTCCAGATCTATCTTACTGCGCAGGCACTCGATGCCAGCAGCGAGCGGCTGATTGCCGCCGTGCGGCAGGACAACAGCGGCCCCTTCCTGGACCAGAGCAGGGTCGATCCGGTGTTCCACAGACCCCTGTCCGGCGAGTACTTCCTGATACTGTTTGCGGATCACGCCTGGCGCTCCCGCTCACTTTGGGACAGCGAACTGCTGCTCGCCGAGGGCGTTTTCGAGGGCCAGCAACGCCTTGACGGACCGGCGGGGCAGCGGCTGTTGGTGCGCACTCACGACTACCAGCGCCACGGGCAACGTTTCCGTGTGTCTGTCGCCGCTGATTACGCGCCGCTGCAGCGCGAGTTCCAGCGCGCACTGCTGTGGTTCGTTACGCTCTGGCTTTTCGCGCTGATTCTGACGCTGGTGATGCTACTGCGCTGGTCGCGCTCGGCCCTGCGCCCGTTGGAATCGGCCCGACGCGAACTGGCGAGCATTCAGGCGGGGGAAATGCAGGCGCTGTCAACAGACGCACCCGAAGAATTACAGCCCCTGATTCAGGCGATCAATGAGTTGCTGGAACAAACCCGGGAAAGCTTGCGTCGCTCGCGCGATGCGCTGGGCAATTTCGGCCATGCGCTAAAGACTCCCCTGGCAGTGCTCGCCAACCTCGTGGAGCGCGAAGCCCTGCAACACCAGCCCGAAGTACAGCAGTTGCTGCGCGCGCAGGTCGAACAACTCAATGCGCGCCTCACCCGGGAGCTGGCGCGCACCCGCAGCGCGGCAGGCAGCGGCGCCTTCGAACCGTTTTATCCGGCACGATCACTCCCACAGTTGCTGGATACTTTGTCCCGCGCGCACGACCGCAAGTTGCGGGCGCGCTGGGATGCGGGTGGACTGGAGGTTATACCCCTCGATCGCAACGACCTGCTCGAAATTCTCGGCAACGCGCTGGACAATGCGTGGAAATGGGCGCGCACTGAAGTCAGCGTCCGCCTGTGGGAGAGCCAGGGCAGCTGGCATATTGTGGTAGAGGACGACGGTCCGGGCATCGCAAGCGACTGGCAGCGCCGGTCGGCGCTGGAGCGCGGCCGTCGCCTCGATGAATCCACGCCAGGCCAAGGGCTCGGCCTGTCCATCATCAACGACACCGTGGCTACCTATGGTGGCACGGTCGTACTGGACAGCTCCGCGCTGGGGGGGCTGGCAGTACAAATCGTTATCCCCCGGCGATCCGGCGCCCCGCGCGGGATAACCAGCAGCCCGGAGGGGTCGTCCTGACCGGTTCATCTATCAGGAGCATGGCTGCGGCGCCACGAATTCTCGATGTGTTCGATCGCAGTGTGGCCGGGAAGCCGGGCGGCTGCGACCCCAAACCGGCCATTCAGCCCGCCGGCACCGCACTATCCGCCACCTGATCCAGCATTTCATCCACCAGCCAGGCCGGTCCCACCGGCACCGGCACGCCGGTCGATTCCAGCACGGCATCGCGCACCTTGTTCCAATTTACGCTAGCGTCCGCCCGGTCGCCCACGGCCCGGGCGACCGCCGCCCGCAGCTGTTGCAGCCGCTGTTCCTGGGTCATTTCCGACCCTTCCGGGGGTTCGTGGGATTCCACGTAGAGCACGTCGCCGTACCAGCCTGCCTTCACCGGCTGATGCACGATGTTTACCTTGCTGCCCACGGGCACCCGGTCGTAGAGATACTCGATGTCTTCCGGGTACATGCGCACACAGCCCGCGGTCACCGGCATGCCGATCCCCAGTTCGCGGTTGGTGCCATGGATGAGATAGGCGGGCAGGTTCAGGTACAGCGCACGGGTGCCCAGGGGATTGTCGGGTCCGGGCGGCACTACTGCGGGAACCGGTTTGCCGCGCTCCGCGCGGTCCCTGCGAATGGACTCGGTGGGGTACCAGGTGGGATTTTCCGCCTTGCGTATTACCCGGGCCGCGGCCTGAGGGGTTTCGCGGCCGTCGCGGCCGATGCTGATGGCATAGACGCCGACCCGGGCCGGCTGCTGGCCCTGCGCCGGCTCAAAATGGTAGAGGCGCATTTCGGCCGTGTTGATGACAATGCCCTCCCGCGGCGCGTCCGGCAGGATGTGCCAGGTGGGCAACAGCACCTCCGTGCCCTGACCTGGCATCCATGAATCCACCAGCGGGTTTGCAGTACGGATGGCGCCGTAACCGGTGCGATAGCGCCGTCCGATCAGCACCAGGGTATCCTCTTCAGTTGCGACTGTCGTCCGCGGGTGCCCCACCAGGTGCTCGTCCGGCACCGGCAGCGGGTAGATGCCGCTGGCAGCGCTGGAGGGTGGCGCGCTCTGCGCCTGCAGGGTTGCCGACAACGGCAGCAGCAGGAACGCGGCCAGCAGGCCGCGCACGAGGATAAGGGGGAAGTCAGGCATGGACAGGCAACGGCTTTGGGAATCAGGCGCCTATCATATCTGCTGCCGCGTTCCGCGAAAACCCTTGTCCCGGCGGTGACTCAGGCCCTGCTGGAATCCGCCGGGCGATCAACGCGGGGCGAGTAAGGCCTGCATATTGCGGTGAAAGTGCCCGATCAATTTTTCGTAGCGACCAAAGGTGAAATGATTGTTGGCGCCACTGGGCAGGCTGGCCTGGATCGATTTTGCCAGCGCGATATCCTCGCTCTGGCCCGTGGTGCGCACAAAAGCCGCGTCATTGCGCGCCTTCTCCAGCGCCTCCTCTCCCTCCAGGGCTCCGTTGGTCAGCGAGTAGCTGATTACCCGGGTTTTATTTACGTCTACCGGCTCCAGAATCAACATGGTCGTGTGATGTGACAGCACCGCGATCGTAACATTGGGAAACAGGTGATACACATAGGTCAACAGGCCATCGACCGCGCGCTGATCGGGTGCAATCTCCTCCAGTTTTTTTATACGCTGGAATGGGAATGTGATGCGGGAATTTCTTCCCACAGTCTCCACAAGGTTAAGGTTATCGAAGCCGAAAGGATAGAATGTCTCCCGGTGGGCCGGCTTGATGTGGTAGCCCTCAAGGAAGCTTTCCAGAAACACTTTCCAGTTCAGGTCGAGAGTATACTCATCGCTGTCGAACAATTG
>CAYTDW010000142.1:0-6643 GCA_964436585.1 uncultured Halioglobus sp.
CTTGCCTTTGCCCTCATTACCCCACTGGGTGCCCAGGACGACTACGTTCTTGCTCATCGGTATTGCTCAGTCGGGTAAATGGAGGGGTTCGATGCGCCACTGCCCGGCATGTTCCTGCAGTTGGCGGTTGCAGCGCGGGTCGGGGTCGGCGCCGAGGCAGTTGATAACGATCTCGCCCGCCTCGCGCAGTTCGGCCACCCGCTGCGCCAGGGCCGCATCGTCCGAATCCGGCATGCTGATCGCGCCGCAGGACCCGGCCTCGGCCGGCAACAGGGCGAGCAGGGCCTTCAGGTCGGTGGCGAAGCCGGTGGCGGCGCGGGCGCGGCCAAACACCGCGCCCACGTTGTCGTAACGCCCGCCGTTAGCCAGGGCCTGGCCGTGCCCGGGCACGTAAGCGGCGAAAACGATACCGGTGTGGTAGTGGTAACCGCGCAGCTCCACCAGGTCGAAATAGATATCGAGCCCGGGGCGCTGGCGGCGGATAGCGGTCGCCACTTTCCGTAGCGCGTCCACCGCGGCCAGGGCCGCCGCGGCGCAGTCGGCGAACAGCTCGCGGGCATGGGCCAGCACCGACTCGTCACCGTGCAGGTCCACCAGGGCGATGACCAGCCGGGCCGCAGCGGTATCGACTCCGGCCAGGGCCTGGTGCAGGTCGGGGACGGATTTGCGTTGCAGGCAGTCGAAGACGGTCTGCTCCTGCTCCGGACTGAGCCCGGCGCTGGCGAGCACGGCCTGGTACACGCCCACATGGCCCAGGTCCAGGGTGATACTGCCACCCACGCCGCTCGCGCCAAGACCTGCCGTTTCCAGGGTTGCCAGCATCAGGCGCACGATCTCCACATCCGCCGCCAGGCTGTTGTCGCCGTACAGCTCCGCCCCCAACTGGATGGGCGAGCGCGAGGCCAGCAGCGACTTGGGACGGGTGTGCAGGGTGGAGCCGGCGTAGCACAGGCGGGTAATTCCCGGCTGGGCCAGGCTGTGGGCGTCGATGCGCGCCACCTGGGGCGTGATGTCCGCGCGCACGCCGAGGGTGCGGCCGCTGAGCTGGTCGGTGAGCTTGAAAGTGAGCAGGTCGAGATCCCGGCCCAGGCCGATCAGCAGGGACTCGGTGAACTCCATCAGGGGCGGAATCACCAGCTGGTAACCCCAGCTGCGGTACAGGTCCAGCAGGCGCCGGCGCAGGCGCTCCGCCGTGGCGGCCTGGGCCGGCAGGACCTCCTCTATCCCGTCGGGCAACTGCCAGCGATCAACCGATGTCATGCACGCCGCCCCGACACTAGTGCACCAGGTACAACACGAAGACACCGAACAGCATGCTGCCAAGGCCTATATTGCGAATGACACGGTCGTCCATCTGGTTCGCCATGGTGAGCAGTTTGCGCCAGCGGTCGGGGCTGATGAAGGGGAGCATGCCCTCGATGATGAAGACGAGCGCAATGGCCGCCGCCAGAACATGCCAGAAATCCAATGATACCCCTCACACTACCTTTATTGATTCGAAAGCTCGGGCTTATTCCCAACCATGTCGCTACCGCCATCCATGGCTCACGCGACATACCGTACATCCTGTACATAAAAAAACCGCGGGTCCTGCGCTTGTGGTCGAAACGCCGGATCCCACGGTTGCAGGATACTACCACAGGGAAGGTTTAAATCACCTGTGAATTTTGTGCCTTACTTGCCTCCACTGGAGTCGTTCAGGTAGCGGAAGAACTCGCTGTCAGGCTGAATCAGCAGCAGATCCCCATTGCCGTCAAAGGATTGCTGGTAGGCTCGCATGCTGCGGGTGAAACTGTAAAACTCCGGGTCGCGGTCGAAGGCCGCGGCGTAAATCCGCGTGGCGGTGGCGTCGCCCTCGCCGCGCACCAGTTCCGCGTCGCGGAAGGCGTTGGCCTGGATAACCGTGACCTCGCGGTCGGCGGCGGCACGGATACCCTCCGCCAGTTCCTGGCCCTGGGAGCGGCGCTCGCGGGCTTCCTTCTCCCGCTCGGCGTTCATGCGGCGGTAAACCGATTCCGACACGTCCGGCGGCAGGTCGATCTTCTTGACCCGCACGTCCAGCACCTCCACGCCCAGCGCTTCCTGGGCAACCTCGGTAAGTTCCGCGGTGAGCTCCTGCATCAACAGGTCGCGCTCGCCGGACACCACTTCCTGGATCGTGCGCACGGCCACCTGGTTGCGCAGGCCGTTGTTGATGCGCTGCGCCAGCAGCCCCATGGCGCGGCTCATCTCACCGTTGGTGGCGGTGTAGAATCGCTCCGTGTCCTTGATGCGGAACTTGGCGTAGCTGTCCACGATCAGGGCTTTCTGCTCCTGGGTGAAGAAGCGCTCCGGTGTCGAGTCCACGGTAATGAGCCGGCCGTCGAACTTGCGCACGGTGTTGACGAAGGGAATCTTCACATGCAGGCCCGGTTGCAGGTCAGGGTTGACCACCTCGCCGAACCGCAGCAGCACTGCGCGCTCGGTCTGCTTGATTACGAAGAGGGAACTGTTGGCCAGCAGCAGGGCCAGGGCCACCGCTACCAGTAGTGTCATATTGCGTCCAGCCATGTTCAGCGACCTCCCCTGCGATTGCCGGCGGCAGCGGCGTCATTGCGCAACTGCTCGGTAACGGCGTTGGTGAGCTCCCGGATATTGGAGCTGTCGATAGTGACCTCGCGCACCGCACCACCGCTGCCGGTGCCCGGGGCGGCCAGCTTGTCCAGGGGCAGGTACAGCAGGTTATTGCCCCCTGGCACGTCCACCATCACCTTGCTGTTCTTGCTCAGCAGGTTCTGCACCGCCTCCACGTAGAGGCGTTCGCGGGTCACCTGGGGTGACTTGAGATACTCCTCAAGCAGCTTGGTAAAGCGCTGCGTCTCACCCTCGGCTTTGGCAATTACCTGTTCCCGATAGGCCTGGGCCTCCTCCAGCACGCGCTGGGCGCCACCGCGGGCCTCGGGCACGATGCCGTTGGCATAGGCCTGGGCCTCGCTCTTGACCCGCTCCTCGTCCTCGCGGGCCTTGATCACGTCGTCAAACGCGGCCTGCACCTGGGTGGGGGGCTTGGAATCGTCCACGGTCACCTTGCTCACCAGGATGCCGGTCTGGTACAGGTTGAGGTAGCTCTGCAGGCGCTGGCTCACATCCACCCCGATCTGGGCACGGCCGCCAGTGAGCACCTGGTCCATGCTGGTACCGCCCACCACGTGGCGCAGGGCGCTCTGGGTGGCGTGCTGCAGGGAGATTTCCGGCTCCAGCACCTTCAGCACGAAGCTGGTGGGATCATCGATGACGTACTGCACCGAGATTTTCGCCTCGACGATATTCTCGTCCCGGGTCAGCATGATCTCGCGGAAACTGACCGACCGCACTTTAGTGGTATTGAGCTTGGTGACGTCGTCGATCAGCGGGGGATTCCAGTGCAGGCCGGGCTGCACCGTATCCAGGTACTTGCCGAAGCGCAGCACCACCGCCCGCTCCTGCTGGTCAACCTGGTAGAAGCCCGCCACGCCCCACAGCACCAGGGCGCCCGCGGCGATCACGCCCAGCAGTGCGCCGGGTATGCCACCGGCGCCTGCACTGCCGCCGCCTGCACCACCGCCGCCGCCCCGGCGGGCGCCGCGGCCACCAAACAGGCCGCCGAGTTTGTCCTGGAGCTTCTTGAGCGCCTCGTCCAAATCGGGCGGACCCTGGTCGCCGCCACCCCAGGGGTCCCTGGGTTTGTTGTTGCCGCCACCCGGCTCATTCCAGGCCATAGTCCACTCCTAAGTCAAAAGTGCAGTGAGTCTAACAAATTTTATCCGCTTTGCGTCATGGAACAGGCCCGCGATTAAAGCCTTGCGCCGATCACCGATCGCGGTCGCCGCACAGCGGTTTTTCATCAGAAAAGGGGTTCAGGACCCTTCTTCATCAGGCGGTTCCAGTCCGCGCGGGGCAGGCGCACGCTGAGGCGGGCCACCCCGTCCTCAGCGTATTGCTCGGACTCCACCGCCCCCAGGCGGTACAGGGCCGCCCGCAGTCCGCCCTGGCCAGGGCCGATATCGATCACCTCGTTGAGCATGTCCTTCCCCACCAGCTCGGCGATGGCCTGCAGCAGCAGTTCGGTACCGGCGCCGGTAGCCGCGCTCAGCCACACCCGCTCCGGCACACCGTCGGCATTGCGATCTATACGCGGGGATTGCTCCAGCAGATCGAGCTTGTTGTAGACCTGCAGCTGCGGGATCTGCTGCGCGCCTATTTCTTCCAGCACATCGTGCACCTGCTGGATATTGTCCTCGCGCTGCTCGGTGGCGGCGTCGATCACATGCAGCAGCAGGTCGGCGTTGAGGGTCTCCTCCAGGGTGGCCTTGAAGGCCGCCACCAGCTTGTGCGGCAGGTGGGCGATAAAGCCCACCGTGTCCACCAGCACCACGGGGCCCACGTTTTCCAGGTCGAGCCGACGCAGGGTCGGGTCGAGGGTGGCGAACAACTGGTTCGCGGCGTACACACCCGCTTGCGTCAGGCGGTTGAACAGGGTGGATTTGCCCGCGTTGGTATACCCCACCAGCGACACCACCGGCACCTCGGCGCGGCGCCGGGAGCGGCGCCCGTTATCGCGCTGCTTGCGCACTTTCTCCAGCCGCGCGAGGATCGACTTGATCCGCGCCCGCAGCAGGCGCCGGTCGGTTTCCAGCTGGGTTTCACCGGGCCCGCGCAGGCCGATACCGCCCTTCTGCCGCTCCAGGTGGGTCCAGCCGCGCACCAGGCGGGTGCTCATATGCTGCAGCTGGGCCAACTCCACCTGCAGCTTGCCCTCGTGGGTGCGAGCGCGCTGGGCGAAGATATCGAGAATCAGCCCGGTGCGATCCAGCACCCGACACTGCAGCTCCTTCTCCAGGTTGCGCTCCTGGCTGGGGCTGAGGGAATGGTTGAACATGACGATCTGGGCCTCGTGCTCGGCCACCGCCGCCGCGATTTCCTGCAGCTTGCCGCTGCCGACGAAGGTGCGCGAATCCGGCACATCCCGGGCGCCCATGATATACGCTACCGGGTCGCCCCCGGCCGAAAGCACCAGCTCCTCAAATTCGCGGGGATCCTCCCGCTCGGTCTCACTGGCAAGATTGAGATGCACGAGCACGGCCCGTTCACCCGAATCGGGACGATCAAAAAACAATAGGACCTCGGCGTGCGGTAAAAGTGGGACAGTGGCCGCCCGGCGGGCGACCACCGCAAAGGCTATTAGCTATCGCCACCGTCTGCTTCGTCTTCAGCCGGGTTTTGCAGCGGCATGCGCACGACCCGCGACGGCACCACGGTGGAAATGGCGTGTTTGTAGACCATCTGGCTCACGGTATTTTTCAGCAGCACCACGAATTGATCGAAAGACTCGATCTGCCCCTGCAGCTTGATG
Source organism: uncultured Halioglobus sp. (assembly GCA_964436585.1). Lineage (GTDB taxonomy): Bacteria > Pseudomonadota > Gammaproteobacteria > Pseudomonadales > Halieaceae > JARRPM01. Next base: position 5,372 of record CAYTDW010000142.1, read on the forward strand.
CCGTTGACCAGGTAGATAGATACAGGAACGCGTTCCTTACGCAAAATATTCAGGTAAGGGTCTTGTAGCGTGTGCCCTTTTGACATAACTCCTCCTAAAAGACTCAAATTGAGTCGAAAAAAATAATAAAAGTGCCCAACTCCGCACCGTTATAGTTACTTCCATACCAGTTACCGGGCCAACTCATCCATTCAACCCCGGCCCGGCATCTTCGAGTGCGACTGCAGCATACTATAGTGGGGCGCGTTCAAGATAGTTCAAGGCCTGCCAAACGGGCTTTTGTCCCATTCCCGTCCCGCCTGCGTCAGACCCCGCCGGCTGCGCCAGGTTCCCTGCCTCATCGGTAAAGATCCAGTTGAGGTCCGGCCACTTGCGCAGCCAGGTCAGCTGGCGCTTGGCCAGCTGGCGACTGGCGGCGATGGCGGCGGCCACCGCGTCCTCCAGCGAGCACTCCCCCGCCAGGTGCCGCCACAGCTGGCGATAGCCCACGGCGCGCACAGCCGGCAGCTCCGCCGCCAGGTCGCCGCGCCGGTACAGGGCGCGCACCTCCTCCAGCAGTCCCGCCGCCATCATCTGCTCGAAGCGCAGGGCGATGCGCCGGTGCAGCACCGCCCGGTCCAGCGGGCAGATGGCCAGCTGCACCACCCGGAACCGCTGCGCCTGGGGCGGCCGGGATGCCTGCCGGGCCTGCCACTGCGTCATGGTGATGCCGCTGGCGCGGTACACCTCCAGCGCCCGGCCCAGGCGCTGGGAGTGGTTGGGGTGAATCCGCGCGGCGGCCTGGGGGTCCACCTCGGCCAGGCGGGCGTGCAGCCAGGGCCAACCGTGCAGCGCCGCCTCGGCCTCGATCTCGCGGCGGATCGGCGCCGCGGCGGCGGGCATCTCCGCCAGGCCATCGAGAAACGCCCTGAAGTACAACATGGTGCCGCCCACCAGCAGGGGTGTGCGGCCGCGCGCGGCGATATCCGCCGCCAGGCGGTGGGCATCGGCGGCGAAATCCGCCGCCGAATAGGCCTGGGCCGGGTCGCGGATATCGATCAGGTGATGCGGATACGCAGGTTTGGCACTGCCGATGTCCAGGCCTCGGTAGACCAGGGCGGAGTCCACGCTCACCAGTTCACAGTCGCGGGCTGCGGCCAGCTCGATCGCCAGGTCAGTCTTGCCGGATGCGGTGGGGCCCAGCAGGCAGATGAGCAGGGGCTTGGCGGCCATCGATGATTGCGCGCTCAGCGGCCGCGCAGGAACAGCCGGTCCAGCTCCTCGATGCCCAGC
>CAYTDW010000143.1:0-6622 GCA_964436585.1 uncultured Halioglobus sp.
AGGTGGACGCATTCTGCTCATGGTCGGCATGGAGCAGGAAGATGCGATCCATCGCCTTGGCCAGAACCGGGCTGATGTTGCTGGGCTCACAGGGGTTGCCGAACATCATGTGGAGGAAGTTCTCGGAATAGTTCAGGCTGTTATCCGGATAGATAAAGGGCTGGCCGGTGGAATACTTGTAACTCATGGCCGCCAGGGTGGGCATTTTCGCGATCAGGCGATAGGCCGCGATGCGGCGGTGGTGGTCGTTGGAGATATCCAGCGAGTCGTGGTAGAAGGCGGAGAGGGCGCCCACCACGCCGCACATGATGGCCATGGGGTGCGCATCGCGGCGGAAGCCGTTGAAAAACGTGCGAATCTGTTCGTGGACCATGGTGTGGCGGTGTACCGTGCCGACGAAATTCTCTTTTTGCTCCTTGTTTGGCAGTTCCCCGTACAGCAGCAGGTAGCAGGTCTCCAGGTAGTCGGAATCTTCCGCCAGTTGCTCGATCGGGTAACCCCGGTGCAGCAGCACGCCCTTGTTGCCATCGATAAAAGTGATCTGCGACTCGCAGGCGGCGGTGGACACGAAACCCGGGTCGTAGGTGAACAGGTTTTTGGCGGTAAGCGCCCCGACATCGATCACGTCCGGGCCCAGGGTGCCCGAATAAATCGGCAGTTCAATGGCTCCCTCTACGCCATCGATGGTCAGGAGGGCTTTTTTGTCGCTCATGGGAGATCCTGGGATGCGAAACAGTCGGCGCTTCACTATAGGGTTTCCCGCGTTTTTGTCAATTGATCCGGGCCTGCCTGACCCCGGCTGCGCCGCGCTGGGGCATCATCGTCCATCCGCGAGTCCCCGGATCGACGCGGATCGCACCGCTTCATATATTGGACAGGGGAGGGGGAGCTTGTAACGGGTTTGTAATTGGGCCGCCAAGTCCCTATAATTTCTCGCGTTTTGGCCAGCTGGCCGCGCCTGCGTCTCCCGACGCAAACGACTTCCGGCTCAAATCGATGAAGCGCCCGCCCGGGCGGCAAAACTACGGTGCCCTATAGTGAAAGACAAGCGTCCAGTTAACCTTGATATCGGCACCATGCGGCTGCCCCTGACCGCGTGGACCTCCATCGCTCACCGCGCCTCCGGCGTGTTCCTGTTTGCCGGCATGGCAGTGCTTATCTGGGCCCTGGATGCCAGCCTGGCCAGCCCCGAGAGTTTTGCCTCACTGCAGGACTGCCTCGGCAACCCGCTGGCGAAGCTGGTGATCTGGGCAGTGGTGGCCGGCCTGATCTACCACAGTGTCGCCGGGGTCAAGCACCTGATCATGGACCTGGGTGTTGGCGAGACCATGGAGGGCGGGACCCTGGGCGCGAAGGTCGTGCTGGCGGTGTCGGCGGTGTTGATCTTTCTGGCAGGAGTCTGGATATGGTAACTGCAGTCACCAGTATGGGCCGCTCCGGGCTCTACGATTGGCTCATGCAGCGGGTCACCGCTGTCATTTTGCTGGCCTACTTCCTGCTCGTGGGCTGCGTGCTCCTGGGCGGGGTCGATTACGCCTCCTGGAAGGCGCTGTACTCCCAGACCTGGATGCGGGTTTTCAGCCTGCTGGCGCTGCTCTCCCTGGGAATGCATGCCTGGGTTGGCCTGTGGGCCGTTTTCACCGACTACCTGACCGAACGCCTGCTGGGTACTGTCGGTAATGTCCTGCGCCTGCTGGCCCAGGTGGCCAGCGCTCTAATCATGTTCACGTATGTGGTCTGGGGCATCCAGATTCTGTGGGGTTTATAAATGGCTGCTCTTCGTACTCTCTCGTTTGACGGTGTGATCGTAGGCGGCGGCGGCGCGGGTATGCGCGCGGCCCTGCAGCTGGCCCAGTCAGGCTATAAAACCGCAGTCATCTCCAAGGTGTTCCCCACCCGGTCCCACACGGTATCGGCCCAGGGCGGCATCACCTGCGCAATCGCCAGCGCTGACCCTGATGACGACTGGCGCTGGCACATGTACGACACGGTGAAAGGCTCCGACTATATCGGCGACCAGGACGCTATCGAATATATGTGCAGCGTGGGTCCCGAGGCCGTATTCGAGCTGGAGCATATGGGCCTGCCCTTCTCCCGCACCGAGGAGGGGCGTATCTACCAGCGCCCCTTTGGCGGCCAGTCCAAGGATTACGGCAAGGGCGGCCAGGCGGCCCGCACCTGCGCCGCGGCGGACCGCACCGGCCACGCGCTGCTGCACACGTTGTACCAGGGCAATATGAAGAACAAGACCGTGTTCTTCAATGAGTGGTTCGCGACCGACCTGGTCAAGAATCAGGATGGCGCGGTGGTGGGCGTCATGGCGATCTGCATAGAAACGGGCGAAGTCGTCTACATAAAATCGAAAGCGACGGTGTTCGCTACCGGCGGGGCGGGAAGAATTTACGCCTCTACCACCAATGCCCACATCAACACGGGAGATGGCGTCGGCATGGCCCTGCGCGCCGGTTTCCCGGTGCAGGACATAGAAATGTGGCAGTTTCACCCCACCGGTATCGCCGGGGCCGGGACCCTGGTCACAGAGGGCTGCCGCGGTGAGGGCGGTTACCTGATCAACAAGGACGGCGAGCGGTTTATGGAGCGCTACGCCCCCAATGCCAAGGACCTCGCGGGTCGCGATGTGGTGGCCCGCTCGATGGTTCTCGAGATCATCGAGGGCCGTGGTTGCGGGCCGCAGGGGGACCATGTACTGCTCAAGCTCGATCATCTGGGCGAGGAAGTGCTGGAAAGCCGTTTGCCTGGCATTTGTGAGCTGTCCCGTACCTTCGCCCATGTGGATCCGGTCAAGGAACCCATTCCAGTTGTGCCCACCTGTCATTACATGATGGGCGGCATTCCAACCAATATTCACGGCCAGGCCCTGACGGTTGACGCCAGTGGCAGGGACGTGATCATTCCGGGGCTTTATGCCTGCGGTGAGGTGGCCTGCGTTTCCGTGCACGGAGCCAACCGCCTCGGCGGCAATTCACTGCTCGACCTGGTAGTCTTCGGCCGTGCTTCGGGCCTCTATATTGAGAAAGCGCTGCGGGCGGGCATCGAGATGAGGGATGCGTCCGAGAGCGACATCGAGCAGGCCGCCGGCCGACTCCACAAGCTCAACAACTCCAGCGGCGGCGAGCCTGTGGCGGCCCTGCGCAAGGAGTTGCAGAACACCATGCAGAACTATTTCGGTGTGTTCCGTAACGGCGAGTTCATGCAAAAAGGCATAGACCAGCTCGCCCAGTTGCGCGGGCGGATCGAGAGTGCGAGGCTCGACGACAAGAGCAACGCCTACAACACCGCGAGAATCGAGGCACTCGAACTGCAGAACCTGCTGGAAGTGGCAGAGGCCACAGCCGTAACTGCCGAGGCGCGCAAGGAAAGCCGGGGAGCGCATGCGCGCGAGGATTTCGACTCCCGCGACGATGACAATTGGCTGTGCCACTCGGTCTATTTCCCCACCGACAAGCGGGTGGGCAAGCGGGCGGTCAATTTCGAGCCGAAAACGGTCGAAACTTTCCAGCCGAAAGCGCGTACGTATTAAGGGGCAGTGACTATGTTGCAAGTAAGTATCTACCGCTATAACCCCGAGACCGATGCCGAACCTTATATGCAGGACGTGCAGGTGGATACCGGCGGCAAGGACCTCATGGTGCTGGACGTGATGGAGCTGATCAAGGCCCAGGACACAACGGTGGTCTATCGCCGCTCCTGCCGTGAAGGCGTGTGCGGATCCGACGGCGTCAATATGAACGGTAAGAACGGTCTTGCCTGCATTACGCCCCTGTCGGAGACCGTCCGCAACAACAGGCTGGTGCTGCGTCCTCTGCCTGGCCTGCCTGTCATCCGCGACCTGGTAGTGGACATGAGCATGTTTTATGCCCAGTACGAGAAGGTACAGCCCTACCTGCAGAATGACTCACCGGCGCCGGCTATCGAACGCTTGCAGTCGCCGGAAGACCGGGCCAAGCTCGACGGCCTGTACGAGTGTATTCTCTGCGCCTGCTGTTCCACTGCCTGCCCCTCGTTCTGGTGGAACCCCGACCGCTTCATCGGCCCGGCGGGGCTGTTGCAGGCCTACCGCTTCCTGGCGGATAGCCGGGACACGGCCACCGAAGACCGCCTGTCGCGACTGGACGACCCCTTCAGCGTGTTCCGCTGCCACGGGATCCAGAATTGCGTGAATGTCTGCCCCAAGGGCCTGAATCCCACCAGGGCGATCGGGCACATCCGGAACATGCTGCTGAGCCGTGCTACTTGACATTAAAAAGTTACCATAAGATTGTGAATTTATTATCTTTATTGTAATCAGCTTGGGGGCGCATCGGGCGCCGGGACGGATCGGGCCGGGGCGGGAAAACTCCCGGCACGCCATCTGCAGCGGCACTGCTACACTGCTCTGACTGATGCCCCCGGGGCATGGTGATTACTCGCTGGAAGGATCTGATGCAAGAGAGCTCGATGGAACAGTTGTGGCGCAGCTCGCACATCGCGGGCGGCAACGCGACCTATGTGGAGGACCTGTACGAGGTCTACCTCAAGAACCCCAACGGTGTTCCGGAGCAGTGGCGCGAGTATTTTCACAAGCTGCCACAGGTCAGGTCGGAAGTGGTGCAGCTGCTGGATGTTCCCCACTCCGTCATTCGCGACCGTTTCGCCCAGATCAGCAAAATGCGGGTGCGCACGGCAGCGACGGTCCAGCACGACTCCCAGGCAACGGAATACGAGCGCAAGCAGGTTCGTGTGGTTCAGTTGATCTCTGCCTACCGCCAGCGCGGTCACCAGAAAGCCCGGCTCGACCCCCTGGGACTGGCAAAGCGTGAGCAGGTAGCGGACCTGGAGTTGTCGTTCCACCAGTTGTCGGCGGCGGATTTCGACACGGTTTTTCAGACCGGCAGTATGCATATTGGCAAGGCCGATGCGACCCTGGGAGAAATTCTCGACGCCCTGGAGCGCACTTATTGCCACACGGTCGGCGCCGAGTTCATGCATATCGTCGACACCGAACAGCGCCATTGGATCATGCAGCGAATGGAATCCGTGCGCTCTGCGCCGGATTACGGCCGGGAAGTGCAGCTGCAGCTGTTGCGCAGCCTGATTCAGGCGGAGGGCCTGGAGAAGTCCCTCGGAACCAAGTATCCAGGCACCAAGCGCTTTGGCCTGGAAGGCGGCGAGAGCCTGATTCCCATGCTCACGGAAATGACCCAGCGCTGCGGTTCGATGGGTGCCCGGGAGATCGTGATCGCAATGGCCCACCGGGGTCGCCTGAATGTGCTGGTCAATATCCTGGGCAAGAACCCCGCGGAGCTGTTTGCCGAATTCGAAGGTCGCGTGCAGTACTCCAGCTCGGGCGATGTGAAGTATCACCAGGGTTTTTCCTCCAATGTGATGACACCGGGCGGGGAGGTACACCTGGCCTTGTCCTTCAACCCGTCCCATCTCGAGATCGTAGCCCCGGTAGCCGAGGGATCGGTGCGGGCGCGGCAGGAGCGGCGCAAGGACAAGACCGGCAGTCTGGTAGTGCCGATTATCATTCACGGCGATGCGGCATTCGCCGGCCAGGGCGTGGTCATGGAAACATTCCAGATGTCCCAGACCCGGGCCTACAAGACCGGCGGCACCATACATATCGTGCTCAACAACCAGGTGGGCTTCACTACCCACCGGCGTCAGGATGCCCGCTCCACTGAATACTGTACCGATATCGCCAAGATGGTGCAGGCGCCTATTTTCCATGTCAACGCCGACGATCCCGAGGCGGTGCTGTTCGTCACCCAGGTGGCGGTGGATTTCCGCAACCAGTTCAACAAAGACGTGGTGATAGACCTCATATGCTATCGCCGCCGGGGTCACAACGAGGCGGACGAACCCTCGGTGACCCAGCCGATCATGTACGCCCGAATCCGCAAGCACAGGACGACCCGGGACCTGTATGCCCAGAGGCTCATCGCGGCGGGCATCCTGAGCGAGGCCGAGGACCAGGTCCTGGTGGAGCGCTACCGGGAGTCCCTGGACCGGGGCGAGCCTATGGTAAGCAGTCTGGTGACGGAGCCCGACAAGGCCCTTTTTGTCGACTGGACCCCCTACCTGGGGCACGAATGGAATATGCCGGCCGAAACCGGGATGGAAATGAAAGAACTGCAGAGCCTCGGCCACGACAGCAATGTGCCGCCGGATAACTTCCCGCTGCAGAAACAGGTGGCCAAGATTCTGGAAGACCGCCGCAAGATGGCGGCGGGGGCCATGCCGCTGAACTGGGGTTTCGCTGAAACCCTGGCTTACGCCACGCTCCTCAGGCAGGGCTACCCGGTACGCATCACCGGCCAGGATGTTGGCCGCGGCACTTTTTCCCACCGTCACGCGGTCCTGCACAACCAGAAGACCGGTAAGACCTACCGGCCGCTGCAACATATCGGCCCGGGCCAGGCCCGGTTCAAGATATATGACTCCCTCCTGTCGGAAGAAGCGGTACTCGCCTTCGAGTACGGCTACTCCACCACCTTGCCCCAGGGCCTGGTGATATGGGAGGCGCAATTCGGCGATTTCGCCAATGGCGCCCAGGTCGTGATCGACCAGTTCATTACCAGCGGTGAGCACAAGTGGCAGAGGCTCAGTGGCCTCACCA
>CAYTDW010000144.1:0-6614 GCA_964436585.1 uncultured Halioglobus sp.
GCCACCGCCGCCACTATTTTCTCCCGGGTCAGCGCCGCGCCGCCGCCTTTTATCAGTTGCAGGGCGGCATTGCACTCGTCGGCACCGTCGATATAGAAATCCACCTGGTTGACCGTGTTCAGGTTGTACACGGGAATGCCGTGGCTCTTCAGGCGCGCGGCGGAGGCTTCGGAACTGGCGACTGTGGCGTTGATCAGGCCCTTGATGCCGGCCAGGGCGTCGATGAACAGGTTGGCGGTGGAACCGGTGCCGATACCCAGCACCGTATCATCGTCGAGTTTGGGCCGGACATACGCCAGCGCGGCGTCGGCCACGGCCTGTTTCATCTGCTGCTGGTCCATGTCGCTGCCTCGGCGATCCCATTGGTTTGAGAGCGCCACAGTATAGGGCAGGGCATCAGGGCGATCACGAAAAATACCGCAATTGCCGCGCGCGGCGGGGCTGAAAACAGGCGCCCCCTCCATTACTATGGCGGCCCAGCCGCGCAACCGGAAACAGCGTCGCCATGCCACAGTCCTATATCAAGCGAATACTCGATGCCCGGGTTTACGATGTCGCCAGGGAGACCCCGATCGACGAGGCCGTGCTGATGTCGCGGCGCTTGGGCAACCGGGTCTGGTTGAAGCGGGAGGACCTGCAGCCGATCTTTTCCTTCAAGTTGCGCGGCGCCTACAACAAGATGAGCCGGCTGACACCGGAGCAGGCCGCGGCGGGGGTGGTGACCGCCTCGGCCGGGAACCATGCCCAGGGCGTGGCCATGGCGTCCCAGCAACTGGGCATCAAGGCGATTATCGTGATGCCCCGCACCACGCCGCAGATCAAGGTCGACGCGGTGCGCAGTCGGGGCGCCCGGGTGGTGTTGCACGGGGATTCCTTCGACGAGGCCTCGGTCTACGCGAACAAGCTCGTGGAGGAGAAGGCGATGACCTATGTGCATCCCTTCGATGACCCCGATGTGATCGCCGGGCAGGGCACCATCGGCATGGAGATCGTGCGCCAGCACCAGCAGCCCCTGGACGCCCTGTTCGTACCGGTTGGCGGTGGCGGGCTGCTCGCCGGCGTGGCGGCCTATGTGCGCTATGTCTGGCCCCAGACCCGCATCGTAGGCGTGGAGCCCGAGGATGCGGCCTGCCTGCAACTGGCCCTGCAGAAAGGGCGGCGGGCCGTGCTGCCCGAGGTGGGCCTGTTTGCCGACGGCTGCGCCGTGGCCCAGGTCGGCAGGGAGACCTTTCGCGTCATCCGCCACACGGTGGACGAGGTCATTACCATCTCAACCGATGAAATGTGCGCGGCGATCAAGGATATTTTTGAGGATACGCGCAGCATCGCCGAGCCGGCCGGCGCGCTGGCGCTGGCTGGCTTGAAAAAGTACGTGGACAGGACCGGGGTCAGCGACCAGCACCTGCTGGCCATCGTCAGCGGCGCCAATACCAATTTCGACCGCCTGCGCTACATCTCGGAGCGCACCGAGACCGGTGAGCACCGGGAGGCGATCATCAGTGTCACCCTGCCGGAGCAGCCGGGCAGCTTCAAGGCGTTCTGCAGCGCCCTGGGCCGGCGCAATATCACCGAGTTCAATTACCGCTACGCCGACGGCGGTTCGGCCCAGGTGTTTGTCGGCTTATCCGTGGTTCCCGGGGGCACTGACCTCGCCGACCTGCTCGCCGACCTGGGTGAGCGCGGCTACATCACGGAAGATATGACCAATAACGAAGTGGCGAAGCTGCACATCCGCTATATGGTGGGCGGCCACGCCCCGGCGGCGGTGAACAATGAGTGTGTGTACCGGGTGGAATTCCCGGAACGACCGGGGGCGCTGTTGCGCTTCCTGGCGGGGCTCGGCAGCCGCTGGAACATCTCCATGTTCCACTACCGCAACCACGGGGCCGCCTATGGCCGCATCCTGGTGGGCGTGCAGTTGCCGAAAGGCGAGCGCCGGGCCTTTGAGCAGATACTGGCCGAACTCAAGTTTCCCTATTACGAGGAAACCCAGAACCGGGCCTACCAGCTCTACCTGGGCAATCGCCCGGCATAGGGAGGGGATCGGAGAAATACGCTCAATGTTGGTGCGCGCGCTTCACATCGTTCCGGGCCTGGGCTAGAATCACGTCGACTTTGCGGAAAAATACCAATAAACCGCCGGTCAGAAGCCGGACAAACGAAGTAAACGACCCCAAAAGTCCGCACCGTCGGCCCTGTGGTAGAGAAACAAAATTGAAGCGCAAACTGGATCCAGTGTTAATCCTGCTGCTCGCGTTTGGCGTGGGCGTGCTCGCGACCCTGTTGCTGCCCCTGGCTGCCAACGATACCGCGGCTGAGCCCGTGCCCGAGTTACATGCAGGGATAATCCTCGACGACTGATAGCCAGGCCTCAGCCGTTTTCGCGGCACTGGTGCAGGGCGCTATCCGTTACCACGAAGTCCAGCGTTATATCCCATTCGTCGCGCGGTACCTGCGGCACCTCCTGCAGCGCATGGGCCAGTCCTACCAGCACCGGGCCATTGATCCCCTCCAGGGCGCGATCATAAAACCCGCCACCCATACCCAAACGCCCGCCACTGCGGTCCCAGGCCACCAGCGGTAGCACCAGGATGTCCAGCTCTGCCGCGGGGCAGCGCGCTGAATGTCCCGGCGGCTCGGGTATGCCGTAGCGGTTGGGCAGCAGTTCGCCGCCGTCGACCCACTCGGCGAATGCCAGCAGATTCTGTTGATCGATCACCGGGAGGAACAGCTGCTTGCCGCTATGCCGGCAGCGCGCGGCCAGCGGGCCGGTGTCGACTTCGCCGTCGTTGGCGAGATACAGGGCGATGCGACGGGCGCCGTGCCAGGCGGGTAAACGGGTAAGGTGGTTGCTGGCGGCCTCAGCCGCGGCCTCTTGGCTCAGCGGCCCAAGGGCCTGCCGCCGTCTCCGCATTGCCTGGCGCAACTGGGATTTGCTGGGGTGCCGGTCGGGCATAAAAAGCTGGATTCCTGGCGTACCGCTGACAGCGCTGCCCTTGAACCCGACGGTTCAAGGTGGCGGTCCCTGCACTGTATCAGGCTTTCCGGCCGGGGCCGGACATGCACACCAACAGTAACGAGAAACCTCCGGTTACAAATTATCGGCTCGAGGACTGTCTGCCTGGCGAATACGCCAGGTACCCGCCGGCAGTATAACCCAGATTAAATAAGCGGCGTAAATATCAGCCGATTTCGAGTTGGCGCAGTTGGTAGAGGGCGTTGTCCAGTTTGCGATGGAGCCGATTCACCGATTCCACCGACGGCGGCAGCTCGACCTGCTCGGGCGCTTCAGACGCCCGCAGCAACTCATGGCTGATATTGAGTGCCGCCATGACGGCGATCCGCTCCAGGCCGACAACCTTGCCGCTCTCGCGGATGCTGCGCATCTGCTTGTCCAGGTATTTGGCGGACACCAGCAGTTCCGCCTCCTGGTCAGCCGGGCAGGCGACCTGGTAATCCTTGTCGAGAATTCTCACCGTCACGGTATGGGGCGGGCTCACAAACTTACTCCATCGTCCGCAGACGGTTGATCATTGCCTCGACCCGGGTGCGCGCGAGTTCGTTCTTGTCCATCAGGTCCTGTCGCTCCCGCTGCCATCCGGCACTGTCGGCCTTGAGGGCCCGGTTTTCGCGATTCAGTTGATCGCACAGGGCGATCAACTCATCAATCTTCTGCTCAAGAACCTGGAGTTGGTTGTCGGCCATGGGGGTATACTGGGGCTGCCTGAATGTGCCTGCCACTATAGTGGCGGCCCGCAGCGAGGTCAACGTAACTAAATTCATAAATATCAATAGCCTGTCAGGCTATTCGCAGTAATCGGTCCAGCTGCGCGGCAGGTGCGCGGCAAATTCCGCCAGGGGGAGAACAACATGACCACCAATTCACGGGGTGTAGTGTCCCGATTCGACTTCGAGGAGCTGGCCAACCAGCTCCTGGACCAGGGCCTGGCCGCCTCCCCCGCGGACCTGCACGGTTGCCTCACCGGCCTGCTGGCCGCCGGCACCGGCCACGAGGCTGAGGCCGGCATTGACGGCCTGGTCCAGGCCCTCGACCTGGACCTGCATGGGGAACTGGCGGAGCAGGTGATGGACCTGTATGTCACAACCGCCGAGTCTCTCGAAAACGACGAGTATGATTTCTATCCTCTGCTGCTGGATGACGACGGCGACTTGGTCAGCCGGACGTCGGCGCTGGCGGGCTGGTGCCGCAGCTTTCTCGCGGGTTATACCCAGGGCAGCGCCGGGGCGGGCAGGCAGCTGAACGCGCTGCCCGGTGACAGCAGCGAGATCCTGCGGGACCTGGCCGCTATTGCCGACGCCGACCTCGAAGAGCTGGCGGAGGACGAGGAGTCGGAAAGAAACTATGCGGAGTTGACCGAATATGTGCGGTTTGCCGCGCTCAACGCCTATGCGGATAATGCCCTGCTCCGGCGGCAGGACAACCAGGATGGCGCATGAGTATCAGTAAATCCGAATTTGCCCGGCGCCGGAAGAACCTGATGGCGCTGATGGAGCCCAACAGCATCGCCATTATTCCCTCCGCCCGGGAGCAGCTGCGCAATCGCGACACGGAGTACCCGTTCCGCCAGGACAGCGATTTCTACTATCTGAGCGGGTTCACCGAGCCGGATGCGGTGCTGGTCCTGGCCCCCGGGCGGCGGCACGGGCAGTTTGTGATGTTCTGCCGGGAGAGGAACGCCGAACTGGAGTTGTGGCATGGCTACCGGGCGGGGCAGGAGGGCGCCTGCGAGAAATTCGCGGCGGATGACGCATTTCCCATCGGCGATATTGACGACATCCTGCCGGGGCTGATCGAGGGCAGGGACCGGGTCTACTATTCGATGGGGCGCAGCGCCGAGTTCGACCGGCAGATCATGGGCTGGGTCAACAATATCCGCAGGAAAGAGGCCTCCGGCGCCGTGCCGCCGGGAGAATTCACCGACCTCGATCATATGATCCACGACCTGCGATTGGTGAAGAGTGTGGCCGAACAGCGGCTGCTGCGGCGCGCCGGCGAAATCACCGCCCGCGGTCACCGCCGCGCCATGGCTTTGTGTCGCCCGGGCCAGTACGAGTACCAGCTGGCGGCGGAGCTGGCCTACGAGTTTGCCTCCTCCGGTGCCAGGCACCTCGCCTACCCCAGTATCGTGGGCTGCGGCGCGAACGCCTGCACCCTGCATTACGTGGATAACGACAGCATCATGCGCGCCGGCGAACTGGTGCTGGTCGATGCCGGGTGTGAACTGGAGTATTACGCCTCTGATGTCACCCGCACCTATCCCGTCAGCGGCCGCTTCAGTCCGGAACAGCGCGCCCTCTACGAGCTTGTGCTGCAGGCGCAGCTGGCCGCGATAGCGGCCATCAAGCCGGGCAATCACTGGAACCAGCCCCACGATGCCAGTGTCAGGGTGATAACCGCCGGCCTGCTGGAGTTGGGCCTGCTCAGGGGGAAGCTGAAAACCCTGATCGAGCGCAAGGCGTACCGCGAGTTCTATATGCACCGGGTCGGGCACTGGTTGGGCCTTGATGTGCACGATGTCGGCGACTATCGGGTGGGTAACGCCTGGCGCCAGCTGGAACCCGGTATGGTGATGACGGTGGAACCCGGGATCTATATTTCCCCGGCGAACACCAAAGTGGCGAAGAAGTGGCGCGGTATCGGCATCCGGCTGGAGGACGATGTGCTGGTGACAGCCGACGGCTGCGAGGTGTTGACGGCGGCGGCGCCCAAGGCCATCGCCGAGATAGAGGCCCTGATGGCCGGATGACCCATGAACCTGATGCACCGGGCTGAGCTGTAAACGATCTGTGAGCGACCTGTGAGCGAGTATCGAGACATCGTTATTGCCGGTGGCGGCATGGTCGGCGCCAGCCTCGCCCTGCAGCTCGCGGCTGTACTGCCCCCGGCCATGTCCATTTGCCTGGTGGAGGGCTTCCCCCTGCCAGCGCCACAGGCCGGGGGCAAGCCGGACTACCACCCCTCCTTCGATGCCCGTTCCACCGCGCTCAGTTACAGCTCGCGCCTGGTCTACGAGAAAATCCAGGTCTGGGACGAGCTGCGCGAGTGGCTGTGCCCCATTGAAACCATCCATGTATCCAGTCGCGGTCGCTTCGGCAGCTCCCTGCTGCAGGCCGCTGATTATGGCTGGACGGCGCTTGGCTACGTGGTAGAGAACGCGTGGCTGGGCAGTGCGCTGATCCAGGCGCTGTATCGCCAGGGTCGGGTGGAAATCATCAGCCCGGCCCGGGTCGCGGCTGCCACAGCCGAGGGCCAGGGCATGCGCCTGCGGCTGGAAGGCGCGGCGCACAGCGGCCTGGAGACCGCGCTGCTGATCGTGGCGGACGGGTCTGCCTCCGGGCTGCGGCAGCAGTTGGGTGTGGCGGTGCGGGAGAAGTCCTACGGGCAGCACGCGCTGGTGGCCAATGTCGCCTTTGCCCAGCCCCACCGGGGCTGCGCCTATGAACGCTTTACCGACCAGGGGCCGGTCGCCCTGTTGCCGCTGCTTGCGACCGTCCCGGGTGAACATCGCAGCGGCCTGGTCTGGACCCTGCCTGCCGAGCAGGCCGCGCATTTGCAGGCCTGCCCGCCCGGGGAGTTCCTGCGGGCCCTGCAG
>CAYTDW010000145.1:0-6612 GCA_964436585.1 uncultured Halioglobus sp.
CTTCATGGTCAGGCCCAGCTTTTTCAGCGCCTTTTTGGTCGCGGGCACCGGGCCGTAGCCCATGATCGAGGGGTCCACCCCGGCCAGGGTCATGGCCCTGATCCTGGCGATGGGCGCCAGGCCCAGGGCCTGGGCCTTTGCGGCGGACATCACCAGCATGGCGGAGGCCCCGTCGGAGATCTGCGATGAGGTGCCGGCGGTGACGGTGCCGCCCTGGGGGTTGAAGGCGGGGGGCAGCGCGGCCAGGCCCTCCAGCGTGGTTTCCGGTCGAATGGTCTCGTCGTGCTCCACCAGCACCAGGGCGCCGCTCTCGTCATGCCCCTCGATGGGGATGATCTCCCGGGCGAACTTGCCTTCCACGGTGGCCTTGTGGGCCAGCTGGTGCGAGCGCAGGCCCAGCTTGTCCTGCGCCTCGCGGCCGATACCGTGCAGCAGGGCCAGGTACTCGGCGGTCATGCCCATCATGCCGGCGGCCTTGGCCACGTTCAGGCCCATGCGCGGGTTCGGGTCGACCTGGTCCATCATTGGCAGGTGGCCGAGGTGTTCCACGCCCCCCACCAGGTAGACGTCGCCCACGTCCGCCATGATATTGGCGGCAGCGGTGTGCAGGGCCGACATGGAGGAGCCGCACAGGCGGTTCACGGTCTGGCCGGGAATGGTGAAAGGCAGCTGGGCGGCCAGGATCAGGGCGCGGCCCAGGTTCATGCCCTGTTCGCCGCGCTGCAGCACGCAGCCCCAGATCAGGTCGTCGATCTCGACCGGGTCCAGCGCCGGGTTGCGCCCCAGCAGGCCCTTGATCACGCCCACCGACAGGTCGTCGGCGCGCACGTTGCGGAAGCAACCGTTCTTGGAGCGCCCCATGGGGCTGCGGGCGTAATCGACTATTACTGCGTCTCTTGGATTCAATTTCACAGTTGTTCTCCTCTCTCGCCCTTAATAGTAGGTTTCGCCGGCAGCCAGTTTGGCCTTCATGCCTTCGGTCAGCTCGTAGGTCTTGCCCAGGTGGGCATATTTCTTTGACAGCTCGGCGATAAACGCCAGGCCGAGAGTGTCCATCCAGCGGAACACACCGCCGCGGAAGGGGGGGAAGCCGATGCCGTACAGCAGGGCCAGGTCGGCCTCTGCGGCGCTGCCGACAATCCCTTCCTCCAGACAGCGGGCCAGCTCGGTGGCCATGGGCAGCATCATGCGGGCAATGATCTCCTCCCGGTCGAACTCCCGGCGCTCAGCCACCACCGGCGCGATCAGCTTGTAGGTCTCCTCGGACACGGTCTTTTTCGGCTTGCCGCGCTTGTCAGCGATGTATTCGTAAAAGCCCTTGCCGTTCTTCTGGCCGTAGCGCCCGTTGTCGAACATCACCTCGGTGGCGGTCTTGAAGTCCAGCAGCATACGGTCGGGGTAACCCTCGGCCATCACCTGTCCCGCGTGGGCGCCGGTATCGATGCCGACCACGTCCAGCAGGTAGGCGGGGCCCATGGGCCAGCCCCAGCGCTCCATGACCTTGTCCACGGCCTGGAAATCGGCGCCGTCGCGCACCAGCTTGGAGAAGCCGTCGAAGTAGGGGAACAGCACCCGGTTCACCAGGAAGCCGGGGCAATCCTTCACCACCACGGCCTTTTTGCCCATACGGTTGGCGTAGGCCACGGTGGCGGCGATCGCCTCGTCGGAACTCTTCTCCCCGCGGATCACTTCCACCAGCGGCATGGCGTGTACCGGGTTGAAGAAGTGCATGCCGCAAAAATTCTGCGGGCGCTGCAGCGCCTGGGCGAGGTAGGTGATCGAGATGGTCGAGGTGTTTGACGCGAGGATGGCGTCCTCGCGGATATGCTTTTCGGTTTCCGCCAGCACCGCGTGCTTGACCTTGGGGTTCTCCACCACGGCTTCCACCACGATATCCACGTTGTCAAAACCCTCGTAGCTGAGGGTGGGGTCGATGGCGTTCAGCACTTCGCCCATTTTCTCCGGCGTCATGCGGCCGCTGGCAACGCGCTTGGCCAGCAGCTTGTTGGCCTCGTTCAGCCCCAGGTCCAGGCCCGCCTGGGCGATGTCCTTCATCCTGATGGGCACGCCTTTCAGGGAGGACTGGTAGGCGATACCGCCACCCATGATGCCGGCGCCCAGTACCGCGGCGCGCTCGATTTTCCGGGTGGCTTTCTTCTCCCAGCCCCTGGCTTTTTTTGCCAGCAGCTGGTCGGACAGGAAGACCCCCACCAGGGCGGTGGCCACCGGGGTGGTGGCCAGTTCGGCAAAGCCGTCGGCTTCCACGTCGAGAGCCTCGGCCAGGTGCATGCCGCGGGCTTTCTCGATCACGTCCACCACCTTGATCGGCGCGGGGTAGTTCTTGCCCGCCTGCTGGGCCACCATCGACTTGATGGTGAAGAAGGCCATCATTGCCTCGGTGTCGTTCAGCGGCAGGGGGCTGCTCTTGGCGTGGCGGCGCTGCTGGTAGTTCAGCTTGCCATCCACTGCGCCCTGCAGGGTGGCCAGGGCCACCGCGCGCAGTTGCTCCGGGGGCGCCACGGCATCCACCGCGCCGGCCTTCAGCGCGTCATCGGCGCGCTTGTCTGCGCCGGTGGCCATCCACATCACCGCCTCGTCCACCCCGATCATGCGCGGCAGGCGCACGGTGCCGCCCCAGCCCGGCAGGATGCCGAGCTTGGTTTCCGGCAGGCCGATAGCTGCCGCGGTGCTCATCACCCGGAAGTCGCAGGCCAGGCAGATCTCCAGGCCGCCGCCCATGGCGGCACCGTTGATCGCCGCGCAGCTGGGGTAGGGCAGGTTCTGGAGGCGATTGAAGTTGGCGTTATTGGTGCCGGTAAAGGGCTTGATGTCCTCTTTGGCAGCGCCAAACAGGCTGGTGAACTCGGTGATATCGGCGCCCACGATGAATACCGGCTTGCCGCTGGTGACCAGCAACCCCCTGATACCGGACTCAGCCTCCAGGGCGTCGAGCGCCGCCGTCAGGCTGGCGACCGTCTGCCGGTCGAATTTATTGACGGATTCGCCCTGCCGATCGAAATTCAATTCGGCGATGCCGCCCTCCAGGCGTTGCACCGAGAGTGAGTCACTCTGATAGATCATATCGATGTCCTGTAGATATCCGCTATGCGGTGGTTTGGGTTGGTTCCCGCGGACAGCGTGCCCGCGCTCACCCGGGCCCCTGCGGGGGCGGGTATTGTAGCGGGCAATCGGGTTGCTGGGAACGAAGGCTTTGGGTCGAGTACACCGGGGCCGGGGTACTGGCGGGAAAGGCCTGTCCTGCGCTGCCCGGCTGACTTATGGCGCCCCCTGTGCTATTTTCCCTGCCATGCAAACCCTGACTGATTATCTGCGCCGGGCGGCACTGCCCGCGTGCCTGGTCCTCACTGCCTGTGGCGGTGGCGGCGGCTCATCCGGTGTCAGTGTCGATGGCGGCACGGGAACGGGAGGCGCCGCGGCGCCGCCGCCCGCCGTCTCCTGGTACAGCACAGCCAAACCCCTGATCGAGCGTTACTGCGTCGCCTGTCACAGCGACGGCGGCGTGGCGCCCTTCCCGCTGCAGACCCACAGCCAGGTGCTGGCCAAGCGCTCGGCCATGATCTACGTGCTGGAGGGCGACACCATGCCCCCCCAGGGCTACGCGGACCTGCGAGCGAGCGACACCCGGCTGCTGCTGGACTGGCTCGATGCCGGTGCTCCCCTGGGCGACCCGTCGCAACAGCCCCTGCCGCAGCTGGCCGGTGGTTTCACTTACCACGGCGACGCCCGGGCGATCATCGAGGAGAAGTGCGTTACCTGCCACGAGGAGGGTGGGATTGCGCCCTTCCCGATGACAACCTACGCCCAGGTGACTGCGGTGGCCGCGGCGGCGAGCTATGCCGTGGAAAACGGCTCCATGCCGCCCTGGCACCCCACCGAGGGCTATACCCGCTTTGCCGGCAGCCGCGGCCTCACTCCGGAGCAAAAATACATCCTGCTGAACTGGCTGCAGGGCGACCTGGCCGAGGGGGATCCCCGGGAATACCAGGCGCCGCCCGAAAAACCGGTGAAAGGAAACGACGCCTACAACCTCAAACTGCCGCTGCCCCAGGCCTACACCCCCACCCTGCGGCCGGATGACCACCGCTGTTTCGCGATCGAATGGCCGCTGGATGAGTTTGCCTATGTGACCGATGTGGATGTTCTTCCCGACCAGGTGGATGAAGTCCATCACGTCATCGTTTCGATCGGCGAGCCGGAAGACGCCGCCACCTACTACGCCGCGGACGGGGAGGATGGCCGCCCCGGTTGGCATTGCCTGGGCATGGGCGGTATCGGCGGCGCTGCGCTGCCACGCCAGATCGGCGGCTGGGTGCCCGGGGCAGGGCGTGAGCCGCCACCGCCGGACACGGGAATCGGGGTGAAGCCGGGCTCAGTGATGATCGTGCAGATGCATTACAACACCCTGGTGGCCGAGCCGAGGCCGGACCAGTCCACCGTCCTGGTTGAAACCAAATCCCAGGTGGCGCGGCCTGCCAGCTCTTTCCTGATCACCGACCCCAGGTGGCTGGCGCCGGGCGGAATGCCGATCGCGGCGAATGACCCCGATGCGCGCCACCAGTTTACCGTGGGTACCAACGTGCTCGGCCTGATTCGCGGCGAGCCCGCCGGTATCGGCCTGAACGATCCCTGGGTGATGCACAACGGTTTCATCCACATGCATACCCGGGGCAAGAGCGGGCGCCTCACCCTGCTGCGCAAGAACGGTACCCGGCAGATCATGCTCGACATCCGCGACTGGGACTTCAACTGGCAGAGCACCTACCGCTTTGAGGGGGAGCTGCTGATGGAGCCCGGCGATCGTATTGCGCTGGAGTGCGCCTGGGACAACACCCAGGCCAACCAGGACTTCGTCAACGGTGTGCAGCAGACGCCCAAAGATCTGGAGTGGGGAGATGGCACCGGCGATGAGATGTGCCTGTACTCGGTGCTGATGACGCAGCCGGAGGAAGGCCGCGACTACAGTTATTCCCCCACGGTGCATATCGAGACGCCGGCCTATCGCCAGCGGTTCGCAGCGGGCGACATCGTACCCCTGCAACTGCTGTTCAACAATTTCACTCTGGAAGAACCCGGGATGCACGCCGATGCAGAGGCTGCGGAACACGCCGAGCATGCCGCCGAATCCGATGACCACGGCCAGGTGTACGCGGGCCACTACCACGTCTACCTGGATACGGATGACGACGCGGCGGAGCACCTCACCGCCTGGGACAGCAGCTATTTCTACCCCCTGCCGGCAGACCTGGCGCCCGGCATTCACACCCTGCGGGTCAGCCTGCGCGGCGCGGATCACCATGCGCTGGGGATCGAGCAGACGGTGGAGTTCGAGGTGGCGGCCAGTCCCGCCGCCACCAGCCTCAGCCTGGTGGAGGTGGACGCCTGGACCGAGCAGTCCGCCGCCGCCGACAGCCTTACCGAGCACCGCCCGGCCCAGGTGCAGTGCCCGAGCAACAGCTGGTACAACGAGGACGACGCGCTGGAGGTTGAAACCGGCTATTGCAACTACCTGTCCCTGGTCCAGCCCAGCCTCGCCGCCATCAGGGCGGGGGATTCCCTGCACCTGGTCCTGTGGCATGGCGCCCTGGCGTTTGAACAGCCGGCCAGGGCCCATGTGGCGGTGACGGTGGCCGGGAAGCTGGTATGGGAGAGCGAGGTCGCCATCCCCGCCGAGGCCGACATCTACGACCTGCGGCTGCCGCTGAATTTTGATGCCCCGGCCGGCAGCCCGGTGGAATTTCACCTGCACAACCACGGCTACAACACCTGGACCCTGCTGCAACTGGAGCTTGAGCGCTGAAGCCTGTGCTGAAACGGTGGTCGCTGCTGTGCTTGCTTGCCTTGCTGGCGCTGCCCGCCGGTGCCGCAGTGCAGCCGGGCCAGACCGCGCCGCCGCTGGCCCTGCCGCTGTTGTCCGCCGGCAGTCCCGCAGTGCTTGCGCTGGCCTCCCTGCAGGGCAAGGTGGTCTACCTCGATTTCTGGGCCTCCTGGTGCGGGCCCTGTCGCATCTCTTTTCCCCAGCTCGAACAGTTGCGGCTGGAGCTCGGACCCAGGGGCTTCGAGGTACTGGCGGTGAATGTCGACGAGGTGGAGGCGGACGCCCTGCGTTTCCTGGCGGAGGTCCCCGTGACCTACCCGGTGGTGCGCGACGGGACGGGTGAGACACCCCGCAGCTATGGCATCCCTGGCATGCCCACCGGCTTCCTGATCGATCGCGGCGGTGTCGTACGCCTGGTCCACCAGGGCTACCGCAAGAGCGACGGCGCCGAGCTGCGCGTCGCCATCATCGACCTGTTGGGAGAACAACCACAGTGAGGCAGCTGGCACTATTCTTGTTCGCATTACTCGCCCTGTGTGGCTGCGAAACCGTCGAGCCCTGGGAGCGTGGCGTCCTCGCCAAGCGCGAGATGCAGTGGCAGACGGATCCGAGGGAAAGCGGCCTGCAGGCCCAGATCTTCGCCAGCAAGGAGGCCTCTTCCGGCGGCCAGGGCGCCGCTGGCGGCGGCTGCGGGTGTAACTGATGGCCGACAGGCAATCCGCGCTGCTGGCGCTGACCTCCAGCGCCCTGCTGCTGCCGGCTTACCAGGGCGTCCG
>CAYTDW010000146.1:0-6582 GCA_964436585.1 uncultured Halioglobus sp.
CTGTGCGGGCGGCACGAGCAGATGAAACGCTATCGGGACGACCAGCCGGCCAATGTCTCCTTCGCTCGCGGCACCTTCAATTCCCATCCCTATGTCATTGCCGCGATGAATGTCTTCCTGCGGCGCATTGAGGCGCCCGAATACCAGAGGAAGTACGCCGAGGCCGACAGGCTGTGGGACACTCGGGCAGCCAGCCTCAACAGGCGGCTGCAGGAAGCGGGCCTGCCGGTAGCCGTGGCAAACCTGCAAACCATCTGGACCGTGCTCTACCGCACCCCCGGCCGCTACAACTGGATGCTGCAGTTCTACCTGCGGGATGCCGGGCTCGAGCTGAGCTGGGTCGGCAGCGGCCGCATGATAATGAGCTTCAATTTCAGCGATGAAGAATTCGAGGAAGTGGCGGCGCGCTTTGTCAGCGCCGCCTCCCGCATGGCCGAAGATGGCTGGTGGTGGCAGTCGGAAACGCTCACCGATCAGTCTATCCAGCGGCAACTGGTGAAGGAAACACTGCAGGCGCGCTTTCCGTTACTGGCCAGGGTGAAGTTCAAAACCGGCGCAGCGACCGGTAATCTGCTGGAGGACGCCAGATGAATGCCAGGCATACGTTGAGCACGATACGCCCCGGCGAGTTTCGCCGCTCGCTGGCCAATGAGTTCAACGAGTACCTCGAACGTGAATCCCGTCGCTACGCACCCGCGGACAGGCTGCGCATCGACCTGCACTGCCACGATCACAACAGTGACAAGCCGGACGAGCTCTGGGGACGCATCCTCGGCCTGCCGGAAACCTGGCTGAAGACAAAAGCCCTGGTGAAATGCCTGCGGGGCAACGGCAGCGACGTGCTGACGATCACCAACCACAACAACGCGCGATCCTGCTGGCAACTGCTCGATGAGGGCGAGGATGTACTGGTTGCCGCGGAGTTCACCTGCCACTTCCCCGACATCAATCTTTTCTGCCATGTACTGGCCTACGGCTTCGATCGGGACCAGGAAATCGTCCTCAACAGCAAGCGAGAGAATATCTACGACTTCCTGCGTTATGCCGCGGCTCAGGACATCCCGGTCGTGCTGCCCCACCCGCTGTATTTCTATACCAGCAACAAACAACTGGATCTGGAGCTGTTCGAAAAGCTGGCGGTCATGTTCCAGCGCTTCGAGGTACTGAACGGACAGCGCGACCTGTGGCAATCGACCCTGACCCTGAACTGGATACAGAGCCTCACCCCAGCGACGATCCGGGCTTACGCCCGCAAGCACAAGCTGGACCCGCAGGACTTCGGCGTGAACCCGGACCAGCCGAAGGTACTCACGGGTGGCTCCGATGACCACATGGGTATCTTTGCCGGCCAGTGCGGCTCCTACCTTAATGTACCCAGGCTGCAGGAACGACTCAAAACCGAAAGGGCCTCTGACCTCGCCCTGGAAGCCCTGCGCGCGGGCCGGGTGGCGCCCTTCGGCGACGTGGGAGAGAGCCACAAGCTCAATATCGCACTGCTGGACTATTTCGCCCAGGTCGCTACCCGCATCGAAGACCCGGGTCTCCTGCGGATCCTGCTGCACCGCGGTGAGAATTTTGACAAGCTGGCCTGCTTCGGCATCAGCAACCTGTTGCTTGAGCTGCAAAAGCACAAACACTCGAAGAAATTTTTCGAATTCGTGCACGACGCGCTGCAGGGCAAGAAGCCCAACCGGATGCTCAAGTGGAAAATCTCGAAGAAATACCGCTTTTGCATCCACTACCTGGAGATCATTGCCGATAGCAGGCACCAATCCCCTGAGCTGTTTGTCGCCACAGTCAACAGTGTCATTGCCGCGCTTTTTACCGAACTGAACCGGCTGATATTTTCCCGAATCCGCAAGTCGGAGCTCTTTGCCGACAGCAAGCTGCATGAAAAGCTCTCCACCGAGGAACTCACCCGCAACTTCGAGCTGCCCAGCCAACTGACCGAATTGATCTTTGGTGGCAGGGGCAAGCACAAGCAAATCGGTGGGCGCAGGATTGCAAAGCTGCTGGACCAGCTGTCCTTTCCCGCAATGATTACCCTGGTACTTGCCGGCGCGAGCCTTGCCAGCACCCGTGTGCTGTATAAGAACCGGGAGTTCCTCAATACCTTCACGGCCGCCACCGGTCGCAACCAGCATGAACACCGGGTGCTCTACCTTACTGACACCCTGTTTGACAAAAACGGTGTCTCCAACTCCCTGGGCGGCAAGCTGCGCCAGATCCAGCAAAACGATATTGCCATCGATTTCCTGATCTGCCACGAGACCGAGGAGCCCGCTCCCCACCTGCACGTATTGCGGCCCCTGGAAACCTATACCCTGCCGGAGTCGGGCGGCCAGCAACTGCGGATCCCCGATCTCATGGAGATTGCGCGCATTTTCTACGAAGGCGGCTATGACCGCGTGGCCTGCTCCACCGAGGGCCCGATGGTACTGGTGAGCCTGTTCCTGAAATACAAGTTCAACGTACCCTGCTTTTTCTTCATGCACACAGACTGGATCGAGTACATCAAGTGCACGACCAACGCCAGCCAGCATGAACGGGACCGGGTGCGGCGCCTGTTGCGACTGCTCTACAGCCAGTTCGATGGAGTGTTCGTACTGAACAGTGACCACCGCGACTGGCTGACCGGTCATGAGATGCAGCTGGAGCGCGAGCGCGTTCACCTCACCGCCCATCACGCGCCCCGGCCCCTGGCCGGAATCAGGCCGATAGACAAGCGCGAGCTGTTTACCGACGCCACGGCGCAGACACCTATGCTGCTGATCGCCTGTCGCATCAGCCGTGAGAAGGGCCTGTTTGACCTGCCCGAGGTGCTGGCCAGGGCGCGGGAGACGCTGCCGGACCTGCGCCTCGTCATCGCCGGCTGCGGGCCGGATGAAGATGCGCTGAGGAAAGTACTGCCCGATGCGGTCTTTCTCGGGTGGCTCGAGCAACACCGGCTGGCCCAGCTGTATGCGGGCCTGGACCTGTTCGTGTTTCCCTCTCGCTTCGATACCTTTGGCAATGTCCTGCTGGAAGCCTTTGTCTATGGCATGCCCGCTGTAGCCTACAATTGCAAGGGTCCCAAGGACATTATCGAGCATGGTGTCAGCGGCTACCTGGTGGAAACGCCCGAGGAAATGGCCAGGCAGATCGTCGCCCACTACCGGTGGCCGGATCGGCGCGCGGCCATGCGCGAGGGCGCCCTCGCCCGGGCCGGGCAGTACCAGGCCGACGACATAATGACGCGGTTCGTACAGGACCTGGGACTGCCGGCCCCGGTCTGTATGCTGGAACACCGCTCGGTAGCCTGATCTGTGGACGCACTGATTCGCACCCTGAGCCAGCAGGAGCAGCTGAACTTCCTGCTCACCAACCGGATTCCGCGGCGCTTCGCCACCCGTTTCATGGGATGGTTCAGCGGCATCGAAAGCAAGTGGCTGACGCGCCTGTCGGTGGCGCTTTGGCAACAGTTTGCCGATGACCTCAGGCTGGATGAGGCCCGCAAATCACAATTCAGCAGCCTGCGCGATTGCTTCATCCGGGAGCTTCGCGACGGCGCGAGGCCGATCGACCCGCGGGATGACATCATCGTCAGCCCCTGTGATGCCATCGTCGGCGAGTGCGGCCGCATGGCCGGTACAACCCTGTTCCAGGCCAAGGGCTTCCCCTACGAACTGGCCGACCTGATTCCCGATACCACGCTGCAGCACAGGTACCGCGACGGCATTTTCATCACCCTGCGTCTCAAGTCGAGCATGTATCACCGCTTTCATGCGCCGCTGGCTTGCGATGTCCGCCAGGTCACCTATATTTCGGGCGATACCTGGAATGTAAACCCCATCGCGTTGCGCCGTATCGAGAAGCTCTACTGCAAGAACGAGCGAGCGGTGATGGAACTGCATACCGAAGCGCCGGACAGCGGGATCTGCCTCGTGGCTGTCGCCGCGATCCTGGTGGCGAGCATCAGGCTGCACTGCCTGAACGGGGTTCTTGATATGCATTACAGCGGCCCACAGCGCCTGGGGTGCTGCGCCCATTACGAGAAAGGCGACGAGCTCGGCTATTTCCAGCACGGTTCCACCATTATCGTGTTTGCCACGGCGGATCACGCCATGTGCGAGGGAATAGAGACCGGCAGGCGAGTAAACATGGGGCAGGCGCTCCTGAGCAAAACCAAAGTACGAACAGCTGAACCGATCCATTAACCGGTAAAACGAGGCAAACAACGATGAACTTCAGGACAGAACTCCAGCAACAACGCTGGGACGACCACCGTTTCTATCACCACAACCGGGTTAACCAGCTGCTGCACCTTCTCAGCGCGAGCTGTTTCGTCGCCAGTTACTACCTGATCTTTGTAGATCCCGTGGCGGCAGTAATGGTGGGATGGCTGCTGGCGATGGTGCTGCGCCAGATCGGGCACTTCATATTCGAACCGAAGAGCTACGACGCGGTGAACCAGGTGACGCATGAGTACAAGGAGAGCGTGAAGGTGGGCTACAACCTGCGACGCAAGGTCATCCTGCTGTCGATCTGGGTCGCTGTCCCTGTCATATTATTACTCAACCCGAGTTTCTTTGGCCTGCTGAACGAGGAGCAGGTAGACAAGGGACTGCTGTATACGACCGCCATCCTGTGGTTTATGACTGGCGTCGGCGCCGTGCTATTTCGCACGGTTCAACTGTTCTTCCTGATGGGTTTCCAGTCCGGACTGGTCTGGGCCACCAAGATCATCACTGATCCGTTCCACGATATCAAAATCTATCACCGCGCTCCCCTGCACATCATTAAAGGCGAGATGTACGACGACATGAGCGAGTAGTACACGCCAGTTCCACGAGAGGCTCAGCAGGGGTGATGATTTCCTGAGCTCTGCCGATCGCCGGATAGCGCACGCCTACCCGTCCCCTGATACGTTCCTAACCTTGCACTAAGCCGCGGCGGCGCCTAAACTTCGCCGTGGTATCTTCATATAATCGTCATATTTCTGTAATAAATAGATGAAACGCATTCCCGCATCAAGTTTCGCGGCGCTGCTGTGGTGGCGGGCATTGTGTGTGCTCGGTATCCTCAACATCTGCCTCTGGCTCACCATCTGGTATTTCAACGAGGGTACCGACCCGTACTATGCCATACAGATCGCCCTTTCCGGCGTCTACGTGTTCGTGTGCGCCTACCGCTCACTGTTTCCGCGCGTCGACCTGGAACGTCTGGTCCTTGTCGACTCCTCACTCTCGAGCATTTTTCTGGGACGCTGCGCCGCGACCATCGCAGAAATCTGTTTTGGCCTGCAGCTCGGGCTGCTGATCCACCAGTTGGGCGTCCACGCCGGACTCCCCTGGGTCCAGCATACCGCCTGGGTCATCACGTTCTGCACCATCGTGGCACAGGCCTTCTGTTGGCACAGTATCCTCACCCTGAATCACATCACCCAGGCGGTTGAATCGTTACTCTGGGCTGCGGGATTTTCCTGGATGGCCGCACTGCTCACAGTCATCGCAATGGACACGAATGGCCTGATTCACCTGCTGGCGATCGGGGGCGTAGTCTGCTCTGTGGCTTTCGTCGCCTATTGCCTGACCGTGGATATACCCTTGTACCTGCGACGATTTCGCCGCGGCCGGGCTGACGGGCAGGCATACCTGGGTATCGCCGAGGGCGCCCGGGACGCCTGGGACCGCCGGGAGATAAGCTATAGCTGGGACCGGTGGAAGGACGACGCCCTCTGGCTGACGCCGTATTTCAGCGTGGGCGCCTGGATCAGCATGGCCCTGGTATTTTTGCCAATGGCGTTGTAATCAGCGGCAACTTTTCCCGGGAGTCATCGATGTACGCCCTGCATATCGCCAACAAGAATTATTCGTCATGGTCGCTGCGCCCCTGGGTGCTGCTGCGCACGCTCGGGATCCCGTTCAACGAAGTGATACACCGCTTCGCCGACAGCGGCAACCAAGAGGAATTTCGCCGTTTCAGCCCCACGGCGAAGGTACCCTGCCTCGTCGATGGGCAGCAGACGGTGTGGGATTCGCTCGCCATCACCGAGTACGTGGCCGAGGCCCACCCGCAGGTCTGGCCCCGGGAGACTGCTGCCCGTGCCTGGGCCCGCTGCGCCAGCGCCGAAATGCACTCCGGTTACAGCGCACTGCGCAATGAATGCAGTATGAGCTGCGGCCAGCGCGTTCAACTGCACCGATCCAGTGAGGCTCTGAAGCAGGACCTGGCGCGTATCGACGAACTCTGGGGCGAGGGACTCCGCCTGTTCGGTGGCCCCTTCCTCGCTGGCTCGCAGTTCACCGCTGTCGACGCCTTCTTTGCACCGGTGGTTTTCCGGGTGCAATCGTATCAGCTGCCACTGTCACCAGAGGCCATGGCCTACCAGCAGCGCATGCTCGACCTGCCAGCGATGCGGGAGTGGTACGAGGCCGCGCTGGGCGAGACCTGGCGGGAGGCTTCCCACGAGCGGGAGATCGCCGCCGCCGGCGCGATCATCGCGGACTATAGACGCCGCTGATCCACCCGGCGCTAACGACAGCGGGGGGGCAACTCATTGAACTACTGGATATTCAAGTCGGAGCCCGACGAGTTTGGCAT
>CAYTDW010000147.1:0-6575 GCA_964436585.1 uncultured Halioglobus sp.
ATCGATTACCTGGATTTCGCCTCGCCGGTCGCGGGCCTGGGCTCCAAGGTCGGCTTCGACGCCACCAGCAAATGGCCCGGTGAGACCCAGCGCGAGTGGGGGCGGCCGATTGCCATGGACGCCGCGGTGAAGCGGCGCGTGGACCAGTTATGGGATCAGCTGGGGATCAAGCTTTAGGGCACCCCCGACCAGGGAGTGGCGCGCCGCCCGGGACACTCAACCGCGTGTCAAGAGGCGCGGATCCCGCACCCGTTTTTCCGGCCTGGGCAGTGTGGGCAGGTGGCGCTCGCGCAGCAGCAGGCCCTCGCGAAAATAGGCCGCGGCAATGCCGGCCTCACCCAGGGCGCTCAGCAGCCTGCCCAGCTCCGCACAAATCTCCGGACTGCGCTGCAGCCGGTAGCTGCGCTCGAAATAATCCCTGGACTTGCCCCACAGCTGGTCGCGGGCGGCGAGCCGCCCCAGGCACAACAACAGCTGGGGATCTTCCGGATGAGCGGCCAGCCAACTCTCCGCCTGGGCCAGCTGGCGGCGCACATTATCGGTTTGCAGATAACCATAAATGCGCACCAGCTCCGGGTCCCAGCCGTGCTTGAGCGCACGCAGGATGGTCTTTTCCGCCAGGGCATGCCCGCCCAACTCAACCAGCAGGCCGGCAAAGCGCCGGATCATGGCGGGGTTTTCGCGCGCCGCCGCGGGCAGTGCATGCCAACTGGCGCAGAACGAGTCCAGGGTGGCGCCGCGCGCGCGGTCCCCGGCCTGCTGCAGCGCCCGGCCATAGACCTCGCCTTCGAGTCGCTCCGCCTCGTCAGCGTTCAGCACCCGGTACTTTTTCAGCAGGGGCAGCAGTTGTGCCAGGGCGGCGCCATCGCCGAGCCCCGTGTACGCCCTCTGCAGCAGCGCCAGTGCCTGCGGGTGGCGGCCGGGACTGCGCCGCGCCTCCTGCAGCGTATCGATAGCCTGCTGGTAATGCCCTGTCTGCAGCTGTATCTCCGCCCGGGCCAGGGCAATCGCGATCTTCGCATCGGGGCTACAACTCGCCGCCGTCGCCAGGTGCAGCTCGGTCTGTTCAGTTTCGCCCAGCTGCGCGCTGGCCCGCGCCGCCAGCAGGTGGTTGACCAGGGGGGAGTCGTTGTCGCGCGCGCCGCGCAGCAATTCACCGCGCGCCCTGGCCCAGTTGCCTTCAATAAAATGAACCAGTCCGCGGTTGGTCAGGCGCGTGGCCCGGCGGGCCCGGCGCGAACCGAGCCAGCCGTTGAGGGATTGCCTGCCGCCGATAATCCGGCGCAGCAGGGATATCAGCGCATATACCAGCAGGGTGAAAAGCAGTAACAGCACCAGTCCCACCCAGAGGCTGGACTCCAGGGTGTAATTGCCATAGGCCAGCAGCAGGTAACCGGGATCGGTTTCGATGATGGCTACCAGGCCCACACCGAGCAACAGCGCGACCAGTACCAGGGCAAATATCCTGCGCATGTTTACTGTTCGCCCCCGGCCTGCAGGCGTGTTTCCATAACCGCGTCCAGGGCCAGGACCGAGCGCGACAGACCGGGCACACCGGTGGCGATTGCGATCCCGGCCAGCCGGGAGATTTCCGCCGCCATGGCCTGCGCTGCGGCCGCGTCGGCGGCCACAAATTCCTCCACCCAGCGCCCCGCCCGCTGCAGGCTCTCCCGGTAGAGCAACTCATTGCCCGAGAGGAGACCGAGCTGGGCCTGCTCCAGCAGCAGGCGCAAATTCTGCCGCGCCATGGCTTCCCACTGGGGGGCCATAAGCGCGCCCACCGGCTGGTCCCGGCGCCGGATCACAACATAGCTGGACAGTTTCTCCAGCGCCGCCTCATAGCCCTGCCGCAGCCGCCCACCCGAGTCCGGCTCGGGCCGGGCCGCAACTTGTCCAACCGCGCCGGGCAACTGGAAAATCACCAGGGCTCCCGCCTGCTCCACCAGTGCGGCCAGGCGCAGGTAGATGCCTTCCACATCGACCGCGGGTACCGCCCGCACGGCGGCCAGGTCGGCGGCCACCGCCGCCCGCACCTCGTGCAGGCGCGCATCGTCCAGCTGCAGGAGGATACCGTCCACACTGCCCAACAGGGCCTCGGCCCCGCTGGTGTCGCCCGCCATCAGCAGGCGCTGGTTGGCGAGTCGCAACACGTACCGGGCCTCCGCCAGCAGCCAGTCGTCGCGGTCAGCTTCCCCGAAGCGTGCCAGCTGCGCCGACTGCTGTGCCACCTGTGCCTGCAGCTCCGCCACGGCCTGCGCCAACTGGCCCGAGCGCTCACCCGCCTCCCGGGTGTCGGCCTGCAACTGCTCCAGCGTGGCGTCGAGCCGGCGCTGCCAGCGCAAATCCAGGTCTTCGAGACCTGCGGCGCCCCTTCCCGCAGCCGCCTCGACCGCCTGCAGCCGCGCCGCCAGCGCCGCGTCCCGGCGCTGCTGCTCCAGCAGTGACCAGCCCAGGCCGGCGGCCACGACCAGCGCCAGCAGCAGCGCTATCCAGGCCGGGACGGTGGCGCGGCCGGGTGGCGGGGCGGGGCCGCGGGTATTGGCCGTATCATCGTCGCCGCCGTTGCCCGCCAGCATGCTGTCCCCGGCGGCCGCGGTCTCCTGTGCCAGCTGCTCGATGTTCTTGTCCTGCTGATCACTCACTCTCACTCTCCAGCGGCGGTTTGCAATTCCGCCAGGGCGCGCAGCATCGCGCTATCCGAGGCATTCTCTGCGGTGATCACCCGACTGAACCCGGCCGCGCGCGCCAGTTGCGCAACCCTTGGTGAGGGCACCAGCAGGGTGATACCAGCAAACTTAGTGGTTTCCGCCGGGCTAAGCAATGCCAGCAGGTTGGCAATGCCTTCCCCGCTACTGATCAGCACCACGCCGATCTTCCACTGCGACAGCCTTTGCGCCAGCTCGCCGCAGGCCAGGTCGGGCGGCGTCCGGCGGTAGCAGGCCAGCTCTTCCACCCGCGCACCGCGGCGGCCGAGGCTGGCGGCGAGGGTCGCCCGCCCGCCCTCGCCCTTGACGATCAGCACGCGCTGGCCAGCCACCGCCTGCAGCTGCGGCAGGGCCAGCAGTCCCTCGCTGGTCATCTCGCTACCCGGTGTGAGCACGCGCACGCCGTGCGCAGACAATTCCCTGGCGGTGGCCTCGCCCACCGCGTACCAGCGCAGGCCCGGCGGGAGCTGCGGCCAGCAGGACTCTATCCAGGCCATACCCAGACGTACCGCGTTGCTGCTGACAAAAATGACATGGCTGAACTGGTCCAGCTCCAGCACCCGCCGGCGCTGGACCGGATCGAGTTCCGCCAGGGGCTGCAATTGCATCAGGGGCAGGCTGTGAACGCTAAAACCTGCGTCTTCGAGGGCGGCGCACAATTTATCGCCCTGCCCCGCGGGACGAGTGACCAGAACGCCGGGCCTAGCCGCCATGGACCCCGGCCAGGATGGCGGCAGCGCCCTGCTCCAGCAGTTGCTCGGCCACCCGGATACCCAGCTCAACCGCATCGGTGGCGACTGCCTCGGCCTCGGCGCGCAGGATGAGCGAGCCATCGGGCCGACCCACCAGTCCCCGCAACCAGAGCCGGTCGGTACCGGGAACACACTCGGCGAAGCAGGCGATGGGCACCTGGCAACCGCCCTGCAGGCGCCGGTTCATGGCGCGCTCAGCGGTAACACACCGGGCCGTGGGCTCGTGGTGCAATACCTGTAGCAGCTCCAGCACCCGCGTGTCCGCGCTGCGCAGTTCGATACCGACAGCGCCCTGCCCCCCTGCCGGGAGCGAGTACTCCACCCCTATCCGTTGGGCGATCCGGGCGCCAAAGCCAAGCCTGATCAGGCCGGCGCTGGCCAGAATCACCGCATCGTACTCACCCTCGTCGAGCTTGCGCAGGCGGGTATTGACGTTGCCCCGCAGGAACTTCACCTGCAGGTCAGGGCGGCGCTCACGCAACTGGCACTCGCGCCGCAGGCTGGAGGTTCCCACCACGCTACCGGCGGGCAGGTCTTCCAGGGTTTTATAGTTGTTGCTCACGAGGGCATCGGTGGGATCTTCCCGCTCGCAGATGACTCCCAACCCCAGCCCGGCGGGAAAATCCACCGGCACATCCTTCATCGAATGCACTGCGATGTCGGCACTGCGATCGAGCAGCGCGGTCTCCAGCTCTTTCACGAACAGGCCCTTGCCGCCCACTTTCGCCAGCGGCACGTCCAGCAGCTGGTCACCCCGGGACGTCATTCCAAGCAGCTCCACCGTCAGCGCCGGATGCGCCGCCCGCAGGGCGCTGCGCACGTGCTCGGCCTGCCACAGGGCGAGGGGGCTCTCCCGGGTGGCGATCGTCAACTTGGGGGGCATGCATCGTCCTCGTGTACGGCGCGCCATGATACCAGCCGGGCACAAGCCCGGCGACCGACGGCTGGGCGATGAGTTCGACTCACCCGCTCTGCAGCCGCTGCTTGACCTCACCCAGGTGGCGGCGGCTGACCAGCGGCCGCTTCTCGATCCCGTCCAGCACCACATACCAGCTGCCGTCCTCGTCACGCTGCAGGCGCACGATATGCGCGCGTGCGACCAGGGCATTGCGGTGTACCCGCAGGAAACGCTCACCGAACTCGCGCTCCAGTTCCTTGAGGGTATCGGGGATCAGCAATTCGGCCCAGGGGCTGCAGGCGGTCACGTACTTCTCCTGCGCCAGCAGGCAACGGACGTCGGCGACCGCCATGGTTTCGATGCCGCGGTGAGTGTTGCTCACCAGCCGGGTGCGCTGACCACCGCGTTCGCCGGCGCCGCCCACCGGCTCACCGGTAAGCGTCGTCAACGCGGCGAGTTGCACCCGGTTGACCCTGCCGGCAGCGGTGAGCGCGCGCGCCAGTTCTGCCTCGCGCACCGGCTTGAGCAGGTAGGCCACCGCCTGGTGGCGCAGGGCCTCGAGGGCATATTCATCGTAGGCGGTACAGAAAATCACCGCCGGCGGCTGGGCCAGTTGTTCCAGCCTGCCGGCCAGTTCGATCCCGCTCATGCCCGGCATGCGGATATCCAGTAACAGCAGGTCCGGGTTGTACTGCTGCACCAGGCCAAGGGCCTGTTCGCCATTGGCGGCCTGCCAGCAATCGCTGCCCGGCCGCAGGCCTTGCAGCAGGCGCAACAACCGCTCCCGCGCCAGCGGCTCATCGTCGACTATCAATATCTTCACCCTGCCTCCTGCAACGGGTAGCGCAGTTCAACCCTGAACAGGTCCCCGGCCGGGTCGATTCGCAACTGGCCCAGGGAGCCGAACAACACCTGCAGGCGCTGGCGAATGTTTTCCAGCGCCATGTGGTGACCATCGCTGCGCGCCGGCGTCCGGGGTGCCGGGTTCTCCACCACCACCAGCACCGCGTCGGGTTGCCGCTGCACGCTCACGCGAACCGTGCCCCCCGCGCTGAGCTGCGCCACCCCGTGGTAGACCGCGTTCTCCACCAGGGGCTGGAGAATCAGGCTGGGCATGGGTGTGTCGAGCAGGACGGGGTCTACCTCCCAGAGGACCTGCAGGCGGTCCCCGAGGCGCAATTGCTCGATCGCCAGGTACAGCTCACACAGGCGCAGCTCATCGGCGACCAGGGTGGGTCGCTGTTGTTCCTGCAGGCTGACCCGCAGCAATTCGGCCAGGTCCTCGACCGCGCGCTCGGCAGCATGCGGGCGGGACACGATCAGGCTGGCGATACTGTTGAGGGTATTGAAGAGGAAATGGGGCCGTATCCTGGCCCGCAGGGAATCCAGGCGGGCCTGTAACTCCAGCTGTTTCTGCACCAGCAGCTGCTGCTGCAGGTAAAAATAGCGCAGCGCGATACCGCCCAGTACCGCGGCCACCAGCAGGTTGCGCAGGAGCCACCAGCCCAGGCCGCTACCGTCGTTGAAAGGAGGCAGCAGGTGCCAGGCCGCCAAACTGCTCAGGGCGGTAACCGCGAGCACCACCAGCAGGCAGCACAGGCTGACCAGGGGCAGGCTGAACCCGCTGATCATCCGCCGCAGGCCGCACAGCACCGATGCGCTGAGCAACACTACCCACTGCACGAACAGGGAGCACAGTGCCAGGGTCTCCCAGTTGAATTGGGGCAGGTTGCTGGCAGTGAGGGTGTACACCAGTACCAGCAGCTCCACCAGCAGGACCATGACAAAAACCGGCCGGGGCGCACACAGGTCGGGGATAAAAAACTCACCCGGCACCGGCACCTCCCCTGCCTGTGCCACCTGCCCCGGTGATGGCTGCATAAACCGTTCTCCCCCAACGATAGCTGGTATACTTGCACCCTTACCTGGCGCGAACAAGTCCAAAAATCACCGTGGGCGCCAGTGCCTCAGGCAGGGCTGCTGCGTGCACCGGCACCCGGTATTTACAGCGGGAAATCAAACACCATGAGTGAACAAAAAGACACCAGCAAGCTGTGGGGCGGGCGCTTCAGCGAGCCAACCGACAGTTTCGTGCAGCGCTTTACCGCGTCCGTCACTTTCGACCAGCGCATGGCGGCGGAAGATATCACCGGCTCGCTCGCCCACGCCGACATGCTGTGCGCGGTCGGCGTGCTCACCCGGGAGGAACTGGACGACATC
>CAYTDW010000148.1:0-6553 GCA_964436585.1 uncultured Halioglobus sp.
TGCTTGACCATGGCCTCGACCTCGTCGTACTTCGCGACGTTGGCGCCGTTGGCGAGCGCCGCACCACCCATGGCCTCGATTTCGGCGACCACGGCACGGGCCGCGTCACTGGAACCGCCGGTGCCGTCCCTGGCGCCGCCCAGATCGTTGATCACCACTTTCGCACCGCGCCGGGCGAGCTCGATGGCGTGGCTGCGGCCCAGCCCCTGGCCCGCACCGGTCACTATGGCAACTTTGCCGTCATATCGAATTGTCATTGCTGAGATTCCCTGAAAAGTGTCGTTGGAGGTCCGATCAGCCTTAGCCGGTCACCTATGCGGCGACCATCATCGCCAGCCATTCAGCGACCAGCGCGGGGGTGTCCTCGCCCTCGATCTCCACTGAAATGGACTGCTTGATCAGCCAGCGATTGTCATCCTTGCGATCAACGGATGCCACACTCACGTGGGCTCGCACCCGCTTGCCGGACTTGACCGGAGCGAGGAAGCGCACTTTGTCGAAGCCGTAATTCAGGCCCATCACCAGGTTTTCCGGGATCACGCCATTGTTCTCGACCATTTTGGACAGCAGTGACAGGGTCAGGAATCCATGGGAGACGGTGGTGCCGAAAGGGGTCTTTGCCGCTTTTTCCTTGTCCACGTGAATAAACTGGTGATCCTCGGTGCAATCGGCAAACGTATTGATACGATCCTGGTCCACCAGGATCCACTCGCTGGGCGGATAGGTGGTGCCGACGGCGTTGACCATCTCATCCTTGGGTACGATTTTCACTGCCATGCTGCCTCTCCTTGCGTGTCTGTAGAAAATGTCGATCCGGCCGGTTGAACCGGGTTCTGTGTATCTCAACCGTCCCTGAAGGTGGCGTTGACGTCCTTCTGCTCGGCGTACTTGCGCAGCTCGTGGCGGCCCACCACCATGCGATGGACCTCGTCCGGGCCATCCGCGAGGCGCAAGGTGCGCTGGGCCATGTACATGCCGGCCAAAGGCGTGTCCTGGGAAACTCCCAGGGCACCAAACATCTGAATGGCCTGGTCGACGATGCGGATGGACACATTGGGCACAGCGGTCTTGATCATGGAGATCCATATCCGCGCCTCCTTCGCATCGACGTTATCCATCATCCACGCGGTCTTCAGGGTCAGCAGGCGCGCCTGCTCTATATCCATGCGGGCCTGGGCGATGATATCGATATTGCCGCCCAGGCGCGCCAGCGGTTTGCCAAAGGCGACGCGTGACACCGAGCGCTCGCACAACAGTTTGAGCGCCTTCTCCGCGGCGCCGATAGCGCGCATACAGTGGTGGATCCGGCCCGGCCCCAGGCGACCCTGGGAAATTTCAAAACCGCGACCGGCACCGAGGATGATATTGTCCTTCGGCACCCGCACGTTGGTGAATCTCTGGTGCATATGGCCGTGGGGCGCGTCGTCCAGCGCAAACACGTTCATCGGCCGGATATTCTCGAAACCCGGGGTATTGGTGGGCACCAGGATCTGGGATTGCTGCAGGTGCTTGGGGGCGTCGGGGTCGGTCTTGACCATCACGATCATGATCTTGCAGCGCGGGTCGCCGGCGCCGGAGACGTAGTGCTTCTCGCCGTTGATCACCCATTCGTCGCCATCGAGCACGGCCGAGGTGCAAATATTGGTGGCATCGGATGAGGCGACGCCCGGCTCGGTCATCGCATAGGCCGAGCGGATCTCACCTTTCAACAGGGGTTCGAGCCACTGCTTCTTCTGGGCAGTGCTGCCATATTTGTGCAGCACTTCCATATTGCCGGTATCTGGGGCGGCGCAGTTGAACACCTCGGCGGCGATGTGGGACTTGCCCATCTCCTCCGCCAGGTAGGCGTACTCCACGGTGTTGAGGCCGGACCCGGCTTCACCGCCGGTCAGGAAAAAATTCCACAGGCCGCGGCTGCGGGCCTTCTCCTTGAGGCCTTCCATGATCTCGAGCTGGCGCGCAGTAAACTGCCAGCGATCGCCCACGGCGATTTCGCGGAGGTACTCGTGCTCCAGCGGGGCGATCTCCCTTTCCATAAAGCTTCTGACTTCGGCCAGAACCGGTGCAATTTTCGCGCTGACGCCTAGATCCATGGTGCTCTCCCTCACTGGTAGTTCATTGCCGTTGACTAGCTGTCGGTTCAGGCCGGAGTGTGGGCGGCCAGTTCGGCGGCGCAATCCGCTTTCAGCTGGCGCTTGAATATCTTGCCCGAGGCGATACGCGGCAGGGCCTCGCTGCGAAACCAGACGTGGACAGGCAGTTTGAAGCTCGCCAGGTGCTGCGCGAGATGCTCGCGCAGCGCCCCGGCGTCCAGACTGGCACCGTCGCGCAGCACGACCGCGGCGCCGACGATCTCGCCCAGGCGCTCATCCGGCAGGCCGAAAACCGCCGCCTCGTGCACGGCCGGGTGGCTGTAGATCGCCGCTTCCACTTCAATACAGCTGATATTCTCGCCGCCGCGAATGATGATTTCCTTGATCCGGTCGACGATGTAGACAAAGCCATCGGCATCCATATACCCCACATCACCGCTATGGAACCAGCCATCGACAAACGCCTCCGCGGTGGCATCAGGCTTGTTCCAGTAGCCGACGACATTGGCCGGCGACTTGATGCAGACCTCGCCGCGCTCGCCCAGGGGCAGCGGCTGGCCATCCTCACCCAGGATCCTGAATTCGGTCACCGCCGGTACCACCCGGCCCGTGCTGCGGGGATTGGCCAGGTAGAAGGCCCCGGCATTGACGGCGCCGAGGGCGTTGGTTTCAGTCAGCCCGTAGCCGATGCCAGGCGATGCGCGCTTGAAGGTAGAGCTGATCTTGCCCACCTGGTCGGGCGGCCGGGCAGCGCCGCCGGCCATGATTTCCGCGAGGGAGGAGATATCCCGGTCCGATTTCTCCGCGGCCGCCTGCAATTCGGCTGACATGGTGGGCACCCCGTTGAACCAGGTTATGCGCTCCTGCTCGATCAGGCGCAGGGCCTCCTGCGGGTCCCACTTGTGCATGATGACCAGCTTGCGCCCGATCATCACCGACAGCATGAATGCCGAGTGGCTGGCGGTGCAGTGAAACAGGGGGATGGTCAGCAGGCCAGCGGGGGGGTATGTCTCCGGCGCCGCGCTGTCCCCCGCCAGCATTTTGGTGGCAACCCCCATCAGCATCCAGCTGTACAGGGCCGACAGGATTCCCCGGTGGGATGACAGGGCACCCTTGGGATGCCCGGTTGAGCCGGAGGTGTACATGATGGTGGCGTAGTCATCGAGGGACACCTCCACCGCGGGCATCGGCGCGTCGGCAAATTCAGCCAGCAGGGCGGTGAAAGGCGTATGCTCGAGCGCCAGCCCCGCGCAATCATCCACGGAAACGACCTGCAGCCCGTGCCGGCGGGCGATTGGCATGAGGCGCTCGATCCTGGCGCGATCGGCCACCACCACCCTGGCGCCGCTGTCCTCGAACCCGTAATCCAGCTCTTCGGTAGTCCACCAGGCATTCATTGGCACCGCCACCGCGCCGATAGACGTGACCGCGATGAAAGCCATCATCCACTGGGGGTTGTTGCGGCTGAGGATGGCTACCCGGTCACCCTTGCGCACGCCATAGCGCGAGCCGAGAGCAGTGGCAAATTCGGCGCTGTGCCGGTAGGCCTGGTCGAAGGTATAACGCTCCTGCCGGTAGATGGCAAAGTCCTTGTCCCCGTGCCGCTGCATCAGCCGGAAATACTGCCCGAGGTTGGCCGGAATCGCACTGTAGTTGCGGTACTCGATGCCGCCCAGCTTGATGGTCTCAACAGCAAAGGGCTGGCCCGGGGCAACCAGGCCGGCGACAGCCTCATCAAACTTCTGCAGCCCTTCGTTCATTGCTAACAGTATCTCCCCCGCTACCCTAGAATCCGTTCAGCAGGGCGAACCGGTCCAGGTGGTAGTTGTAATCGCCAAAGGTGTGCTGTGCCACCCGGGCGCGCTTGATAAAGAAGCCTATCTCGTGCTCGTCGGTCATGCCGATACCGCCGTGCATCTGGATCGCCTCATTGGTCGCGCGCTGGGCCACCTCGCACAACTTGGCCTTGGCGGCGCTGGCAAGCAGCGCGAGATCCACCGCGCCGGCATCAATGGTCTGCAGCGCCTGCAATACGATGGACCGCGCCAGCTCCAGCTCAGCGTAAAGCTCGGCGGCGCGGTGCTGAAGGCCCTGGAAGGAACCGATCAGGACACCAAATTGCTTGCGTTCCTTGAGGTAGGCCACCGTACGCTCAAAGGCTGCCGCCGACAAGCCCAGCAGCTCCGCCGCCAGGCCTATATTGGCGATATCCAGGGTCCGGCTCAGCCCGGTCCAGGCCTCGCCTTCGACACCCAGTAAATGTGTTGCCGGTACCCGCACGCCCTCCAGCGACAGCGCACCCGCATTGCGCGAATCGACCATGCTGCGCGCGCTCACCGCCAGGCCTGCGCTGCCGGCCTCCACCAGCAAAGCGCTCAGGCCCCGCTCATCCCCGGGGCTGCCGCTGGTACGGGCAATCACGATAAAGGACTCCGCGGAGCCGGCGTCCAGCACCATCAGTTTGCTGCCATCGATCACCCAGGCATCGCCGTCACGCTTCGCGCTCGTTGCAATCTGTAGCGGCGCATGGTGCGGACCCTCCTGCAGCGCCAGGGTGACCAGCTTCTCGCCGCTGGCGATCGCGGGCAACAGTCGCCCCTTCTGCTGCGTATCGCCCAATTGGGCTATCAGGGTAGCGGCCACCAGCACCGTCGACTGCAACGGGCTGGCGCTCAGGTTGCGCCCCGCCTGCTCCAGCACCAGACCAAGCCCGGTGTAGCCATAACCCAGGCCGCCGAACTCCTCGGGAATCGCAATTCCGGCCCAGCCCATCCCGGCCATCTCCCGCCAGACTTCGCTGTCAAAGCCCTGCGCGCTGGCGCTGTCGCGCAGCTGGCGCAAATGGGCCACCGTGGCTTTCTCCGCCAGGAAACCCGCCGCCGATTCCTTCAGCATCAGCTGCTCTTCATTCAATACCAGTGCCATGGTGTGATCTTCCTCTTTGATTCGTCGCTGTATTTCAGGCCGCTCAGGCGTCCGGCAGGCCAAGCACGCGCTTGGCAATGATGTTCAGCTGGACCTCGGAGGTGCCGCCCTCGATGGAATTGCCCTTGGAGCGCAGCCAGTCCCGGCAGACCACGCCGCCGCTGTACTCGGCGCCGTCCCAGCCCAGGGCCTGCTCGCCCAGGGCGGCCAGGTTCAACTCGTTGCGGCGCTTGTTCAGCTCGGTGCCGTAGTACTTGAAGATGGACGAGGCGGCGCCCAGGCCCTGCCCTGCCCTGGCCTCGTCGCCCACCCGCGCCATGGTGGCGCCAAATACCAGGGTATCGAGTTCGTACTGGGCGATCGTCTGGCGCAATACCCCATTGGCCAGGCGGCCGGAGGCATCGCTGCCCATGGTCTCCAGCGCGATGTGCCCGACCGATTTCTTCGGGGCGGCGCCAAAGCTGGAAATCATTTCCCGCTCGTGGGTCAGCAGGTATTTGGCGATGGTCCAGCCCTTGCCCTCCTCGCCGATGAGGTTGGATTTATAGGCCTTCACGTTATCGAAAAAGGTCTCGCAGAAAGGTGAGGAGCCGCTGATCAGCCTGATCGGGCGCACGGTGACGCCGGGGTCCGCCATGTCGAACAACACGAAGCTGATACCCTCGTGCTTGCTGCCGCTGTTGTCCGTGCGCACCAGGCAGAAGATCCAGTCGGCCTTGTCGGCATAACTGGTCCAGATCTTCTGGCCGTTGATCAGGTAGTGGTCGCCGTTATCCTGCGCCCTGGTGGCGAGGCTGGCCAGGTCGGAGCCGGCATTGGGTTCGGAGTAACCCTGGCACCAGCGGATTTCACCGCGGGCGATCTTCGGCAGGTGTTCCAGTTTCTGCGCCTCAGTGCCGAAATGCAGCAGTGCCGGGCCGAGCATGGAGATTCCGAAGCTGTCCAGCGGACTGCGGGCACCGATCCTGGCCATCTCCTGCCGCAGCACTTTGACCTGCTCCTTGTCGAGGCCGCCGCCGCCATATTCCCTGGGCCAGTGGGGCACGGTCCAGCCCCTGGCCGCCATGCGGTCGCACCAGATTTTCTGGTCCGGGTGGTCGATTTCGGGCTTGCGTCCGCCGTTATACAGCTCGTCGAACCCCTTGACGGGTGTACGCATGCTGGCCGGACAGTTCTGTTCCAGCCAGGTCCGCGTCTCCTTGCGGAACTGTTCCAGGTCGCTCACGGGATTGCCTCTTTTCGCTGCGGGATCTCATCCACCGGGCCAGGCCCGGTGCAATGGCTTCCCCATTATAGACAAAGGACCGCCGTTGGCAGCGCGGCCCCAAAACCGGGTTTGAACATACAGTATGTTTTGCTTTCGCTCAAGTATCTAAGGGACTGTAATTCTAGCCGGCGGTTACGGATTCGGCTGGCCAGGCCGGGCGCGACCGGGGAGGTGTGCTTCGAAAAGGCCGCAGCTCCGCAACCGAAAGTGGCGGCTGCGATCGGGTAGGAGGCGGGATTGCTCCCGCCGTCCTCCCACACCACCGGGC
>CAYTDW010000149.1:0-6543 GCA_964436585.1 uncultured Halioglobus sp.
CCCCACGAAGATCAAATTATCGAGACCGCAGCCCCTTCCCAGAACTAAGTTTGCTAGAATGCCCGCTGCCAATACACCCGTATTCCCAACCATGACTGAACCCACTGCCCACGCAGCGCCCACGATGCCGGCGCAAACGGCCCGCCTGATGCGGCAGGCGACCTATGCCTCGATAACGGTGGCGCTGGTGCTGATCCTGGCCAAGCTCATCGCCTGGGGCGTTTCCGACTCCCTCAGCCTGCTGGCGACGCTGATCGATTCCACCCTGGATGCACTCGCCTCCCTGATCAACCTGCTGGCGGTGCGCCATGCCCTGTCGCCCGCGGACCGGGAACACCGGTTTGGCCACGGCAAGGCGGAGGCGTTGGCGGGCCTGGGCCAGGCGGCGTTTATCGCGGGCTCGGCCGGTTTCCTGTTGCTGGAGGCGGCGCGTCGCTTCGTCCACCCCGTGCCCCTGCAGGACTACGGTATTGGCATGGCCGTGATGGTGTTTTCAATAGTCGCCACGCTCGGCCTGCTGGCGTTCCAGCGCCATGTGATCCGCAGGACCGGGTCGGTGGCCATATCGGCTGACGCGCTGCATTACCGCACCGACCTGCTGGTCAACGGCAGCGTCATCGCGGCCCTGTGGTTATCGGCGGTGGGCTGGGTTGGCTTCGATCCGCTGTTCGCCATCGCCATTGCGCTCTACATACTCTACAGCGCCTGGGAAATCGTCAGCCAGGCCTTCGATCACCTGATGGACCGCGAGCTACCGGACGAGGAGCGGGAGCAGATCAAGGCCATCGCCCGTTCCCACAAGAAAGTGCGCGGCATGCACGACCTGCGCTCGCGGCGCTCGGGCATGGCCACCTTCATCCAGCTGCACCTGGAGCTGGATGATGAACTCAGCCTGCTGCAGGCGCACGAGATATCCGACGAGGTAGAAGGCCGCTTGCAGCAGGTCTATCCCGCGGCGGAAATCATCATCCACATCGACCCGATTTCGGTGGTGGCGGACGAGCCGACCCCGGAGTACCCCCTCGAGGAGTCCCCGGAGTCAGGGCATGGCCTGTTAAACAAACTGCTCCCGTAGCACCCGCTTGAGCACCTTGCCGGCGGGATTGCGGGGTATCGCCTCGACGAAAATCACCTTTTTGGGCAGCTTGTAGCGCGACAGTTTTTCGGCGCAGTGGGCGATGATATCTGCCTCGCTGGCCTCCCCTTCATTGCCCACCACGATGGCGCAGGCGATCTCTCCCCATTTTTCATCCGGCAGCCCGATTACCGCCACCTCGGTTACCGCCGGGTGCGCGATGATCACGTTTTCCAGTTCGGCGGGGTAGATGTTTTCGCCGCCGGAGATGATCATGTCCTTGATCCGGTCCTTGATGAAGACAAAGCCCTCCGCGTCGATCTCGGCGATATCGCCGGTGCGGAACCAGCCCTTGTCAAAAGCCTCGGCGGTGGCCTCCGGACGGTTCCAGTACTCCTTCATGACGAAGGGCGCCTTGATCACCACTTCCCCGGTGCCCCTGGCACTGATGTTGCCCTCACTGTCCCTCACCCGCACCTCGGTGAACATGGCGGGAGCACCAGCCGAGCCGATCTTGCCGAGCGCGTACTCGTTCAGCAGGAAGGTGCCACCGCCGCCGGTCTCGGTGAGGGCGTAGCCCTGCACTACCTGCATGTTCTTCTCGTTGTAGATCTCGATCAGCGACCTGGGCATCGGCGCGGCACCGGTGATAAAGCAGCGGAAGTGCTCCGACTCGAAGGTGGCGAAATCCGGCACCTGGCGCATGAAATTGAGAATGGCGGGCACCGAGCCGCCGGTGGTCACCCGCTCCTCCCGGATGAGTGACCATACCGACATCGGGTCGAAGTTCGGCATGGATACGATGGTGCCGCCGACGATCGAGCCGGTGATGACCGAAGTCAGGGCGGCGACATGGAACATGGGCAGGGGAAGCAGGGTGCGGTCCCGGTAGCGTACGTCCATGGTGGTCGCCCAGCTCATGGCCGCCCAGCTGATGGTCTCGTGGGTGTGCACCACGCCCTTGGGCAGCCCGGTAGTGCCCGAGGTATACATGATAAACAGGTTGTCATCGCCACCGGCGCTGACATCGGGTTCGTCAGCGCCAGCCTGTTCCAGCAGGTCAGCAAGACGCGGGTCGCCTCCCGCCTCGCCGTGCACCTGCACCCAGTGCTGGATGCTCAGCGGGTGATCCCTGTTGGCCTTGACGCCGGCGGCCTGTTCGGCACAGGCGGCGCTGTAGAAAAGGGTGCTGGAGCCACTGTCCGAGAGAATGAACGACAGCTCGCTCGAGGTCAGCCGGGTATTGAGTGGCACGACCACCAAGCCCAGTTTTGCCGCCCCATAGAACAGCGCGACAAATTCCACGCAGTTGTGCAGCAGCAGGGCGACCCTGTCGCCGGGCCGCAAGCCCAGCTTCGCCATCACGCTGGCTCCCCGGTTCGTCAGCGCATTCAATTGGGTGTAGTTCAGGCGGGTGCCGGTGGAGGGTTCCACAAACGCCTCCAGGTCAGGCGACAGGCCGGCGCGCTGGGTGAGGTGCAGGCCGAGGTTAATTTTCATAGTGCGGTCTCCGGGTAGTAGTTTGCTGGTGTGTGTATTTATACGAACTTATATTTCGTCACTTGGCTGTGCGCCGCGCTCCCGGGGCCGCTGTTCTGGCTACCGACTTTCTGGCAGCGGCTTTTTTGGGTGCCCGCTTTTTCGTCTGCTGCGTTGGCAGCGCAATCGTTTCAAGTTCGGCCAGCGCCGCGAGGATCAACCGGGTGAGGCGATGCGGGTCCGCCACCGCCTCCGGGGTGGCCCCGACGCCCAGGCAGATCATGTCATTTACCGAGACAAAGCTGACATTGAGGCCGGCCCCTGGCGGTACGATGGGGCAACCCTGGAAGGCGACCAGGGGCGCGCCCGCGAGGTAGCGCTGGCCCTGGGGCCCGCGCATATTGGAGATCACCAGGTTGATGCTGGGCATGGATTTGAACGCGGCGGCGATGTCCGGCAGGGTCGTGCTGCCGAATAACACCATGGCATAGAGCTGGCGCACGGCAACCGGCAGCTTCGCGCTGCTGGCCTTGATCTGGCCGGTCGAGCGGTGGATCTGCTGCAGGCGCTCAGCCAGGCTGGCGTCGGGTTTACCCATGGCCACCAGTTCCGCGGCGGCCTGGTTGCCGGCGGCTTCCTGGCCCTCGGCGCGCACCGACATGGCCATGAGCGCCACCAGCGGTTTAGCGATCGCGGCCTGGTGTTCCCTGAGGTAAGCGTGCAGGGCGTGATCGATCAGGGTCATGGTGATGTCATTGACCGTGGTGCCGGTTGCGCTGGCCAGCGCCTTTACCCTGGCCAGGGGAATCTCGCAGCTGCCGTAGCGGCGTTCCGAGGAGGTGGCGGTATGGTTGAACAGGGATTTCGGGGCGGCGAAGGGCAGCGAGGAAGCGGAAGGCCTGATTCGCAGATTTTGCGCCCCGAGTTCCGCCACGCCGGCGCCGATCTGGAGCAGGTTGCCCGGTAGTTTCCCGAGGCGCGACAACAGGCCCTGCGCCGCGGGCCGGGCCGAACGCGGGCGCGCCTTCACCGGCTGCTCCATGGGCATCCAGATACTGTTCAT
This sequence comes from uncultured Halioglobus sp., assembly GCA_964436585.1. Classification (GTDB taxonomy): domain Bacteria; phylum Pseudomonadota; class Gammaproteobacteria; order Pseudomonadales; family Halieaceae; genus JARRPM01. The sequence continues at coordinate 3,618 of CAYTDW010000149.1, forward strand.
GCCCTTGTCCGCAGCGGAGCGGCTCATGCACTGGTCGAACAATTTCAGCGCACCCATGCCGTCGATCATGGCGTGGTGGACCTTCACCATGATGGCGAACTGGTCGTCCTCCAGCCCCTCGATGATGTAGCACTCCCACAGCGGCAGCGAGCGGTCCAGCAGGGGGCTGTTGAGGAAGGAGACGATCTCGGAAAGGGACTGCAGGGTGCCCGGCGCGGGCACGGCGATATGCCGGACATGGTAGCGCAGGTCCGGTTCCACGGTCTCCCAGGAGGCCACGCCCCTGTCCAGCCACTTGAGTTTCCGGTTGAACGGCTTCGCGACCGGCCCGCTGCGGTAGGCCGCCAGCAGGCGGGGAATGAAGCTGTGCCGCTCCCGGGGCGGCAGTCGAAAGACCTGGTAGGCAGTCATATGCATCTGCCGGGTGGGGGACTCCAGCAGCAGGAAGCTCAGGTCTACGGGGGACAGCTTGCTCATGCGGTTGTTTCCTCTTGGGTGACGGGCGCCGGAACCAGGGCGGCCAGTGTAGCCAATTCCTCGCCAAAATAGGCAAAAGGTACCCAGCCGTCGGCGATCACTTTGGCGTCCGCCAGGATGCAGAGGTTGGCATGTTCGCAGTAGCTCCACATGGTGATGTTGATACAGGAGCCGTCAAACACCTGCCCGGTGGAGAACCAGCTGTCGAGTTTATAGGTATTGAAGTAGATCGGCTCGCGCGGCCCCGGGACATTGGACAGCACCAGGTTGCCGAACATGCCCAGGCCACCCTCCTGGCGTCGGATATGCCAGCCCAGGGCGCCCATGACCCAGGGCGGGCAGACCTGGAACAGGGCACTCAGGTCGGCACCGGCCTCCACGGTCGCTTTCATGTGCTCCTTCATCTCAACCGCCGCCTTGTGGCTGGCCCGCAGGCGCGCGATAGGGTCCTCGATTTCCGAGTGCAGCCAGCAGTAATCCGCCGTGGCGAAATTACCCAGGCCCTGCCAGCCCTCGGGCCTGGGGCCGGCAAAGGGCGTACCCGCAATCAGGGGGTGCTGGTCGGGATCGTAGTGTTTGTCCTGCAGCAGGCGGCGCAGGACCCCGGCGGCACAGCAGAGGAAGACATCGTTGATGGTCACGCCGAAGCCCTTGCTCACGCGCTTGAACTGGTCCAGCGGCAGGCTGTCGCAGACGAAGGTCCGGCCGTAGCCCAGCGCTGCGTTGAGTGGCGTGCGGCGCATCATCGACATCGAAGGGTGAGGCGGCCGCCCCGCCGCGGCCAGGCGCTTGTCGAGCGCCTTTTTCTTGCGGATTCCCGCCAGCACCCGCGGCAGGTTCCTGCCCAATACCTGCGGCAGGTCGCGGGCGCCCCACCACAGCCGCTTGCCCCAGGAGGGCCAGGGCCGGGGCTTCCACGTTGGCGCCGGTTGCGGTTGCCAGCCGGGTTCGGCGCGATACAGCTGCTGCAGGTTGAAGGCGGCGCCCACGCCGTCCACATAGGCGTGGTGCAGCAGCAGGACGATAGCCACCTTGCCGTCCTGCAGGCCCTCGACTACCCATGACATCCACAGCGGGCGGCTGCGATCGAGCTGGTAGGCATAGACCGAGGACATGAATTCGCACAGGGCCCGGTGGTCTCCGGGAGCGGGGCAGCCCACCCGGCGCACGTGGTAATCCAGGTTGAAATTCGGGTCATCCACCCACATCGGATGGTTTATGCCCAGCGGCGTTGGGGCCAGTTTCCAGCGAAACATGGGAACCAGGTGCATCCGCCCGGCGAAGTCGTCGTGGTACCTCTGGAAGGACCAACCCTCCGGGTCAGAGGACGGGTCGAGGATCGCCACCTTGAAGGTGTGCATGTAGGCACTGGGCGTCTCACTGGACAACATCATGGCGTCGGTGCCGCCCATTCTTATCATCGCCTGCGCTCTCCGGCTAAGCTGTCCGTTGGATTATAGTCGGGATGCGCGCGGTTCAACTATCTTGGCCGGCGGGTCGGTTTTGTCGGCTCCACAGCTGAAGCAATTTCTTTAACATATTGATAACCATGGAAAATAAACCATGCAGCGCCGAGGTTTTGTTAATACTTCACAATTCACGGGGCGCTGAAGGTCGTATATTTGGGGTCGGGGACTTATTCTGCCCCGGGCGGTCACCGCAGGTCGCCAACTTATAACATCCATCTGAATTGGAGAAATACGATGACTGCTTTGCTCACTCGCAAGAACCTGCCGCTGGCCGTGCTGCTGGCCTCCGGCCTGGCCGCCGGCAACACCTGGGCGCAACTGGAAGAAGTGATTGTCACCGCGCAAATGCGCACCGAGTCACTGCAGGACATCCCGATATCCATCCAGTCCTTCGATTCCCGCGCGATCGAATCCATGCGCCTGATCGATGCCCAGGATATCGGTATGGCGTCGCCCAGCCTGCAGATGCCCTCGTACCCCCTGTCCAGCAACAACCTGGCGCTGTTCATCCGCGGTATCGGCAACGCCGACTCGGTGGTGATCACCAAGGACCCGACAGTGGGCCTGTATTACGACGGCGTCTACGCGGCCCGCTCCTCCGGCCTGCTGGCGGACCTGGCGGACCTGGAGCGGGTGGAAATCCTGCGCGGCCCCCAGGGCACCCTGTACGGTCGCAACAGCACCGCGGGCGCGATCAATTTCATCAACGCCAAACCCACCGGGGAGCTGGGCTTCAAGCAGACCGTGAGCGTCGGCAATTTCGACAGCTGGCGCTCCACCAGCCACCTGAACCTGCCCAGCGCGGCCGGCTTCAGCGCCAAGCTGACCGCAGCCCTGTCTGATCGCGACGGCTGGGTCGACAACAGCGGGCCCAACCAGGTACCCGGCCTGGACTACACGGATTACTACAAGAGAGAAAGCGAGGGTTATCGCGCCGCCCTGCGCTATGACGGCATCGACAAGCTGCTGGTTGATTACAG
>CAYTDW010000150.1:0-6538 GCA_964436585.1 uncultured Halioglobus sp.
CCACTCGACCTGAAGTCCTCGCTGAGCTTCGCCAGCGAATACTTGACCGGCCGGCCATTTTCCTGCCCGCTGATCACCACAGACAATGTGCCCTTGAGCTGCTTATGGGATCGCGCCTCCTGTTGCACCACGATGCGATAAAAATACTGCCCGGGCCGCTCCCCCGCCTTGAGTTCCAGCCCGCGCAGGCTCAGCCCCGGCGCCATCTCCTCCGGGGAAATCAGGCTGCGGTAAAAGGCCAGGCCCTCCTCCAGACCAACAATTTCTTCCTTCTGGCCCGCCAGTTCCTTGCGCACCATTTCCAGTGCCTGGCGATCCACATCGTGCCGCGTACTCTGGATCGCCAGCTCGTTATCTCGCGATTTCAGTGTCTCCTGCACCGCCACCAGTTGCGACTGCATGGCCTTGTAGTCCTGTGGACTCGCCCCCATGCCGCGGTAGGCAAAATGCTGCCCGAGGTAAAACCCGGCCTCCAGCACCAGGGCGAGCACCAGCGTTACCCCGATGCCGATGACAAGCCGGCGCCGCTCGGCGAAAAAGGTCCTCAAATCGGCGATGGCCACTGTCCAGCCTTCAGGGCAGCAGCCCGACCTGCTGCAGACCCATGCTTTCCGGCAGGCCCAGCATGATATTCATATTCTGCACCGCCTGTCCGGAAGCCCCCTTGACCAGGTTGTCGATGGCGGACATGACCACGACCGTGTCCCGACCCTGCGGCACCGTCACCGCAAGCTGGCAACGGTTGGCCCCGCGCACGGTGCGGGTCTGGGGAAACATGCCCGCCGGCAGCACATCAACGAACGGCTCGTCGGCGTACCAGCTTGCATAAAGTGCCTGTAAATCCCCGGCGTCGCCCGGCAGTCGCGCATAAAGGGTCGCATGAATACCCCGGATCATGGGCAGCAGGTGGGGTACAAATGTCACGCTTACCGGCTGGCCGGCCACATCCGCCAGGCCCTGCTCGATCTCCGGCAGGTGGCGGTGGCCACTGACGCCGTAGGCCTTGTAACTGTCGGCCGCCTCGCTCAGCAGGTTATCGATTTTCGCCTGGCGCCCGGCGCCGCTGACACCGGAGGCGGCGCTGGCGATCAGGTGCTCCGGGTCCACCAGTTTGTGGGCCAGGAGGGGGATGAGACCCAATTGCACCGCGGTGGGGTAGCAGCCGGGGCAGGCTACCAGCCTGGCACCCGCTATCGCCGCCCGGTTGACTTCCGGCAATCCGTAGACTGCCTCCTCCAGGCACTCGGGGCTGGCGTGCGCCTCGCCGTACCAGCGCGACCACAGGGCGGCATCCCGCAGGCGGTAGTCCGCTGACAAGTCGATCACCCGCGTACCGGCGGCCAGCAACTGTGGCACCAGGTTCATGGCAACATTGTGGGGAGTGGCGAAAAACACCACATCACAGGCCGCCAGCTCATCCACACCCGGCTCGGAGAATGCCAGGTCGTAGTGACCGCGCAGGTTGGGAAACAGCTCGTCCACCCTGCGCCCGCTCTCGGCGCGCGAGGTTATGGCGACCACCTGTGCCCGCTCGTGTGAAGCCAGCAGGCGCAGCAGCTCGACACCGGTGTAGCCGGTACCGCCGACAATGCCAATTTTTACCATTTCCCTTTCCAGATTTCGTAGCAGCGATGCCGCGGACCCTTTGGCGAAGAAGCGCCGCCGTGGCAGGGCCAGTATAAAAGTAATAACAGGTGAGATAACTGGTAATATTGTTTTTTTTGCAATGAGTCCTGTACCCGTGCGGGAATCGCTCAAAAACTACAGGCGTTACCTTACCAACCATGATTCGGCAATGGCCTACGCGGCACTGGGTGTCGTTGGGGGTGTTGCCTCGGGGCTGGTAGTGCTGGCGTTCGATCTGGCTATCCGGGCAGTGGCCCGGCTGTTCGGTGTGGGAGGTGGCGGGGAGGGCTTCGAGGACCTCCCGCGCTGGATGGCCTTCGCCCTGCCGGCCGCGGGCGCCGGCATCCTGGGCGCCCTCTATACATTGCTGAAGCCTGCTGACAGGGAAACCGGCATCGTCCACGTGATCAGCCGGATGCACTCCCACTACGGCGCCCTGCCCCTGCGCAATGCCCTGTTGCAGTTCAGCGCCGGCGCCTTTGCCCTGGGCACGGGCCAGTCAGGCGGCAGGGAGGGGCCAGGGGTACATCTGGGCGCCGCCATCAACAGCCTGCTGGGCCAGGCCCTGGCCCTGCCCAGCAACAGCCTGCGCACCCTGATCGCCTGCGGCACCGCCGGCGGTATCGCCGCCGCCTTCAACACACCCCTGGCCGGGGTAATTTTCGCGATGGAGGTTATCGTCGCGGAGTATACGGTGGCGGGCTTCATACCAGTGCTGCTCGCGGCGGTGGCGGCATCCGCCGTGAGCCGGTGGCTCTCCGGCGACGCCGGGGCCCTGCTGGGAATCCCGATGGTGGAGCTGAACTCCCTCCGGGAGATGCCCTACATCCTGCTGCTGGGATTAGCCTGTGGCGCGGCTGCGGCCCTGTTTATCCGGGTGCTGCGTTTTACCGGGCAATACTCCCACTGGCCGGTGGCCATCCGCTTCGCCCTGGCGGGCTGCTTTACTGGCATCATAGCCCTGGCCATGCCGGAAGTGCTGGGCCTGGGTTATGACTCCTTGGGCCGAATCCTCGACAACCAGTTGCTGCTCGGGCCGCTGCTCCTGCTGGCCCTGTGCAGGATACTGGCTACCGCCGTGAGCTGCGGGGCGGGTCTGCCGGTGGGCCTTATAGGCCCGAGCCTGTTGATCGGCGCCTGTATTGGCGGCGCGGTGGGTAACACTGCGCAGCTGTTGCAGCCGGGGCTCGCATCCGACCTCCCCCTTTATATTGCCATCGGCATGGCCGCGGCGATGGCGGCCACTCTCAACGCCCCCCTGGCGGCAATGCTGGCAGTGATCGAGCTGACCCATAGCATCGATATCGCCATGCCCGCCATGTTGGCGATCGTCGCGGCATGCCTGACCAACACCGGGATCTTTCAGCAGCGCTCCGCCTACGCGCAGATATTGTTACAGCTGCAGCGGCTCGTGCCGGGCGACCCACTGACCAGGCTGCTGCACAACACCGCTGTCACCGCCACCATGGATGTGCGGGTTGTGCGGGTGCCCATCCTGCTGGCCCAGGACGACCTGGTTACATTGCTGGAGTCCATCCCCGCATGGTGCCTCGTGGAACGGGACAGTGAGGACCTGTACCTTGTGCGCGGCGAGGAACTCATCCCGTGGCTGCAACAGGCACTCGGCGAAAGCGAGACCGCCGATCTGACCGGGGCCACCATCAGGCGCTGGAGCATCGCCCCGGTACCACTCCAGGCGAGCCTGCGCCAGGCCATGGACGCCCTGCGGGCCGGTACCGCGGAAGCCGTCTGCGTTTACGAGCGCAGCCGCGCCACCGGCAAGCAGATCCTGCACGGCGTGGTGACCCGGGAAAGTATCGAACAATTCACCCTCGATCGACTCTGACAGGAACCCGGGAGACGCGCACATGCTCTGGCTGAAAGCCTTCCATCTCATCTTCGTCGTGTGCTGGTTTGCCGGGCTGTTCTACCTGCCCCGCATCTTCGTCTACTACGCCGCCAGCGAACACCCCGAGACACGGCAACAGTTGGCGGTGATGGCCCGCCGGCTGTACCGCTTCGTCACGCCCTTCATGCTTATCGCCATCGCCCTGGGCCTGGCCATGATGGCCCGGAACCCCGACTACTACCTGCATGCCGCCTGGCTGTGGCTGAAGCTGGCCGGCGTCGCCTTCCTGGTCGTCTACCACTTCCAGTGCGGCCGCTACGTCAAGGCAATAAACGCCGATGCGGACCGGCACAGCCACGTGTTTTATCGCTTTTTCAACGAGGTCCCGGTGATTTTCCTGTTTGCCATCGTGTTGCTGGCGGTGCTTAAGCCGCTCAACTGAATCCGATCCGTGGCCATCGCAGCCGGGAATACCCGACCCGGGTCGGTGCGGCCCTTGAAAATTGCCGCCATATCCCCACATCGGGCCTTAGCGGCTCCCTCGAGTCGCCTGTGTAAATAGATTGGGAGGTATCGATATGTTCAGAGATATATCCATGTTCGACACTTTATTGCACGAGTTAAGGCGTACGGACCGGGATTGGCTGGATTTTGACCGCGCCGGCTCGCCGTGGTTGACCGGTATTCGCTCCGTCAGCCGCGGCACCTTCCCGCCGCTGAATATTGGCGCGTGCGCGGACAGTATCCACGTGTACGTATTTGCCGCGGGTATCGACCCGCAGCACCTGGACGTCACCCTGCAGCAGAACCTGCTGACCCTCTCCGGCCGCCGCGAGCAGGCCCAGGGCAAAGACGCCGTGTTCTATCGGCGAGAGCTGTTTGAGGGACCGTTCCAGAGGGTCATTACCCTTCCCGAGGACGTCGATCCGGACGCGGTGGAGGCCAGTTACCAGAATGGCGTCCTGCACATCCGAATCGGACGTCGCGAGGAAGTGAAGCCCAGGCAGATCAAGATCCACTGACCCCGCAAGTCAACAAACCAGGAGGTTAACATGAGCGAAGTAATGCAAAAGACGCAGACAGCCGAGTCGACCGCCAGCCAACAGTCCTCCCGGGAGGCTGTCCGGGAGACACCGCCGTTAATGCCACCGGCCAATATTCTGGAGGACGCCCACGGCGTCACCCTGCTGGTGGAAATGCCCGGCGTATCCAGGGACAGCCTCCAGCTCCATTGCGACAACCAGAGCCTGGTGGTTACTGGCGACATTGAGATTGATATGCCGCAGGAAATGGACTCGCTGTATGCAGACCTTCAGACCAGGCGGTACCGACGGGAGTTTTCCCTTTCCGGAGAACAGTTGGACACCGAGTCGATCTCGGCGGCCCTCGACAACGGTATGTTAAAGGTCGAAATACCGAAGCGATCGGAACTGCGTCCTCGAAAAATTGAAGTCAGGACCGGTTGAGGTAGAGCACCCAGGCAACGCCTGAAGACCCGCGGGTGAAATCCCGCGGGGGTTTTTCGCCCGCCTCCGGCGACTTTAGCGATTACGGGTTGTTTGCTACCATGGCGCAGGCCCGGCATGGTCGTGCCGGTGCATTATCCCCAACCACCGTTAATCCAACGCGGGAACGAAAAATGAACCAACCGACGACCATACGCGACTGTATGCACCAGAAGCCCCTGACCGTTAGCGTCGGTGCCAACCTGGTCGAGGCCATCGAAATCATTTTTGAGTACAAATTGACCGGACTGACGGTGGTGGACGAGTCGGGCCAGGTGGCAGGCATTTTATCGGAGCTGGACTGCATCAAGGGGGTACTCAACGCAATCTACAACGAGGGCGATCCGGAGCATGCACTGGTGCGGGATGCCATGTGCACGGAGGTTGTCAGTTGCGCTCCCGGCGATAATATTGTGGAGGTGGCGCAGGCCATGCTCGACAGCCGCCAGCGCCGGCGTCCCGTGATCGAAAATGGCAGGCTGGTGGGGCAGGTCAGTTCCAACAACATACTGTGGGCGCTGATGGAGCACTCGCGGCGAAAAATCTTCAACCGCAGCAGGTAGGGCGCGGCGACGCGGCAGCCCTCCGCAGGCATTCGATCGGGTCGGCCCGTGCGACGCCGTCCCCTTGTGTCGCCGAGCTGGATATTCCCAGCCATAGCCCCGATAATTTGGCTCCAGTCCGACCACAGGGTCAGCATGAGCACTTCAGAGCAATTGTTTGAACGCGCCCGGCGCCACATCCCCGGCGGTGTCAACTCGCCGGTACGCGCGTTCAAGGCCGTGGGCGGCACCCCGGTGTTTATCGACCGCAGCGACGGCGCCTATGTCTTCGACTGCGAGGGCAAGCGCTACATCGACTACGTGCTGTCCTGGGGGCCCATGATCATGGGCCACAATCATCCCGAGGTGCGTGAGGCGGTAATCAGGCAGTGCGGGAAGGGCCTCAGCTTCGGCACCCCTACCGAGCTGGAAATCGAGCTGGCGGACCGGCTCTGCGCAATCATGCCCGGCATGGAGCTGGTGCGCATGGTGAGTTCGGGCACCGAGGCCACCATGAGCGCCATCCGCCTGGCGCGGGGGTATACCGGGCGCGACACCATCGTCAAATTCGAGGGCTGCTACCACGGCCACTCCGACTCCCTGCTGGTGAAGGCCGGTTCCGGTGCGCTCACTCTGGGTGTGCCCAGTTCCCCCGGAGTACCGGCGGCGTTGGCCGACCTCACCCTGACCCTCACCTATAACGACTCTCACGGGGTCAGGGCCGCATTCGCCGAGTATGGCGAGCGCATTGCCTGCGTCATCGTCGAACCGGTGGCCGGCAATATGAACTGCATTCCTCCCGCCCCGGGTTTCCTGGAGACACTGCGGGAGGTCTGCAGCGACAGCGGCGCCGTGCTGATCCTGGACGAGGTGATGACGGGCTTTCGTTTCGGCCTGGCCGGTGCCCAGGGCTACTACGGCATCGAGGCCGACCTCACCACCCTGGGCAAGGTCATCGGCGGCGGCATGCCGGTGGGCGCCTTCGGCGGCAAACGCGAGATCATGGAACACATTGC
>CAYTDW010000151.1:0-6522 GCA_964436585.1 uncultured Halioglobus sp.
GTTGGGCGGCCTCGTCCTGCACGCTGGCCTCCCCCTCGGCGAACCCGGGCAGTTCGGCTACGTCGCGGGGCCTGGCCAGGTAAACGGCCTGCGGCGACAACTGCCCGGCCCAGGCCTCGATGCCCTGGCTGGCCAGCTTGTCGAGGTAGCCTTGGCGCGATATCCGGCGGGTGTGAACGCGCAGGGTCATCGGCGGCTGCAGGTTGTTGGCCGCGATAATTTCCCTGGCCGCCGCGGGCCACTGTTCCAGCAGCGCCCGGTACAGCCACTCGGGATGGCTCGCGGCCGCTGCCTCCGCCAGCGCCGCGGCCAGGGAATCCCGCTCCCGCAGGAAGCGGCGCAGCACCGCGTTGGCCATGCCTTTGGCCCAGGGTTTTTTCAGCACGGCCACCGCCCCCACCGTGGCGGCGACCGCCGCGTGATCGGGTATGCGGGTACTCTCCAGCTGGTAGAGCCCGCACAGCAGCAGGCCCTGGATATCGCTGTCCTTGACCCGCAGGGGCTTGTCGAGCAGGCGCTCCAGCAGGGCCAGCAGGCGCGGGGCCTGGCGCAAGCTGCCGTAGCACAGCTGCTGCAACAGGCTGCGGTCACGCTCGGCCACCTGCTCCAGCCGCGGCGCCAGCGCCTGGTTGAGCGAGCTGCCGGTGAGGACATCGCCGATCACCCGGGCTGCGGCGGCCCTCGGGTCCAGCGCCATCAGCCGGCGGGCGCCGGGGGCTGGTCGAAACAACGGCCGGGCGCAAACAAAGCACCGTGGGCATTGAGCAACTGCTCGGCCGCCAGGGGCCTGCCTCCGGGCAACTGCAACTGTCGCAACAGCAACTGGCCGACACCGCAGTTCACCAGGACGCCATCCCGGTCTGCCCGCAGAATGGTCCCGGGGGCCGCGGGCAAGGTGGCGCCGCCGCCTGGCCGGGCCTGCCATATTTTTACCCGTTCCCCCGCGAGTGTGCTGAAGCACACCGGGAACGGGTTGAAGGCGCGGATTGTGCGATCCAGCCGGGCGGCGTCGAGGCGCCAGTCGATCTCGGCCTCGGGCTTGAGAATCTTCCCGGCATAGGTCGCCAGTTCGTCGTCCTGCGCCTGCGCCCCGCGCTGGTAAGCCGGCAGATCTGCCAATACCTGCAACAGCAGCGGCGGACCGATCCGCGCGAGTTCGTCGTGGAGGGTCCCGGCGTTGGTCCCGGGGCGGATCTCACAGGCCGCGGTGGCCAGCATGGCGCCAGTGTCCAGGCCCGCGTCCATTTGCATGATGGTGATACCCGTCCTGGCGTCTCCCGCCTCGATGGCCCGCTGTATTGGCGCCGCGCCGCGCCAGCGGGGCAACAGGGAGGCATGCACATTGAGGCAGCCGAGGCGGGGCGCGTCCAGCACGGCCTGGGGCAGGATCAGGCCGTAAGCCACGACCACCAGGACGTCCGCAGCCAGTTCCGCCAGCAACCGCTGTGCACCGGGATCGCGCAGCGAGGCGGGCTGGAAGACTGGTACGCCCACGCGCCCGGCGAGCTGCTTGACCGGGCTTGCCTGCAGCATGCGGCCCCTTCCCGCGGGCCTGTCCGGCTGGGTGTAAGCCGCGATAAGCAGGTGCTCACTATCGATCAACGCCTTGAGATGCAGGGCAGCAAACTCGGGGGTACCGGCGAAAATAATTCGCAGGGGGGTATTTTGACCGGTCGCGGGTGCTTGTGGCATCAGGCGTTCTGGCGCTGCTGTTTCTCCAGCTTGCGGCGAATGCGCTGACGTTTCAGGGGGGACAGGTAATCGACGAACAGCTTGCCGTCGAGATGATCGATTTCGTGTTGCAGGCAGATTGCCAACAGGCCGTCCAGTTCCCGGGTAAAGTCCTGGCCGTCGCCGTTCATGGCCGTGACGCTCACCCGCGTGGGACGACAGACCGTCTCATAGAAACCCGGAACAGACAGGCAGCCCTCATCATACTGGCCCAGCTCAGGGTCCAGCACGGTAATCTCGGGGTTAATGAAAACCAGCGGCGCGTTGCGCTCATCGGAAACGTCGATGACCAGTATCCTTTCGTGCACGTTGACCTGGGTGGCCGCCAGCCCGATACCCGGCGCGTCATACATGGTCTCCAGCATATCCGCTATGAGGCGGCGGGTTGCACTCGTGACCTCGGTGACCGGTTTTGCTTTTGTCCGCAGGCGCGGATCGGGGAATTCCAGTATTTCCAGTACTGCCATGTGCGAAAACGCTCTGTTTTGGCCACAAACGAGCCGAAAACGGCTGCGTGAATTAGTAACATTAAGCTTGCCAGCGGCAAATGGCAGCAGCAAACTGTGGCGATTATACTACCTGTAGCGAGGGGGCGCCCAGTGCGTGAAGCATTGGAGCGACGCCGGGGATGCAGGGCACAGCTCACGGGGAAGCTGTCGCGGAGGGTGCCATTGCGGCTCGATGGGCCGCAGGGGCATATGTCGCGCCAGACTATAACAAGGCCAGGTAGGGGCGGAAAAATGAAAACACGGTCACTTTCGGTTTGCCTGCTGCTGCTGTCATTGCTGTTCAGTGCATGGCTGCAGGCAGCGGTTGAACTCAACCAAGATGTACCCGAAACCTATATCGTCAAGAAAGGGGATACGCTCTGGGGCATTTCCGGCATGTACCTGCAAAAGCCCTGGCTCTGGCCGCAGCTGTGGGATGCCAACCCGCAGATTAATAACCCCCACCTGATCTATCCTGGTGATGAACTTTACCTGGTGTGGATCGACGGCCAACCCAAACTGCGCCTGCGGCGCGGCCGCGACGTCAAGCTCGAACCCAATATGCGGGTCTCCGACCTGGACCTGGCGATACCGATCATTCCCCTGGACCAGATCGGCCCATGGCTGAAATGGTCCAGAATTGTGGCCGAGGGCGAACTGGCCGGCGCTCCCTATATTGTCTCGGGTGCCCAGAATCACCTGCTCAGCGCACCGGGTGACCGGGTGTATGGCCGGGGCACCTTCCCCGACGGCGAGAAAGTCTACGGGATCTACCGACCTGGCGACGCTTACCACGACCCCGTCAGCGGTGAGTTGCTGGGCTACCATGCGCAGGATATTGGCAATGCCAAGCTGCTCACCAGCAATACCGATCCGGTCACCGAGCTGGAGATCACCCGTATTACTACGGAGGTGCGCGTCACCGACCGCTTGCTGCCCATGCGCGAAGGGGTGATCGATGCCAACTTCCACCCCCGCGCGCCCGAAGTGGAGATCAAGGACGGCTTTATGATCGCCGTTCCCGACGGCGTCTCCCAGATCGGCACCACCGATATCGTGGTGTTGAACAAGGGTGAACGCGATGGCCTGGAAGTAGGCCAGGTGCTGGCGATCTACCAGGCCGGTCAATTGATTTTCGATGACGTTGCCCAGGAGAACGTCCAGCTGCCCGATGTGCGGGCAGGCCTGGCCATGGTGTTCGAGACCTTTGAAAAGGCCAGTTACGCCATCGTCCTGAAATCCGACAAACCGCTGAAGGTGGGTGACAAAGTAAAGAACCCCTGATGTTCTAATCCACCGCGGCAACACGCACACTAACGGGGCCTCGAGCCCCGTTTTTTTGTGATGACATCAAGGATGATGTATGGACCCAGCACACGTCCGGCTGTGCCTGCAGTTGCACGCAGTACCCGGGATCACGGAAACCCTGCTGGCGCGCATGCTGCTGCACTGTGGCTCGCCCCGGGAACTGGCAGCGGCAGGCCCGGCCCTGTGGCGGGAGTTCGGCCTGGCGCCCGCAGCTGCCCAGGCGCTGGCGCGAATCCTGCGCGGCGGCAGCCACCCGATCGACATCGATGCCCAACTGGCGAACCTGGCCAGGGTGGGAGCGGACGTCGTCCCGATCACCGCTGCCAGCTACCCGCCCCTGTTGCGCACAATCCCCGACCCGCCACCCCTGCTCTATGTGCGTGGCGACACCGGGCTGCTGGCGCAGGCGCAACTGGCCATGGTCGGAAGCCGCAGGGCCAGTCCGGCGGGTATTCGGGTGGCAGAAGACCTGGCTGCCCAGGCGGTCCGGGCGGACCTGCACATCACCAGTGGCCTGGCTCGAGGCATCGACGGCGCCGCCCACCGTGCCGCACTCGCGGCCGGGGGCCGCAGTATAGCCGTGATGGCTACCGGGATAGACCAGGTTTACCCCTACCGCCACCGCGGTCTCGCGGCAGAGCTGGTGGAGGCCGGTTGCCTTGTCAGCGAGTTCCCGCCGGGGGTGGCGCCGCTGCAGCACAACTTTCCCCGCCGCAACCGCATTATCAGCGGTCTCTCCCTGGGCGTGGTCGTGGTGGAGGCCGCGCTGCCCAGCGGTTCCCTGGTCACGGCTCGCACCGCGCTGGAACAGGGCCGCGAGGTGTTTGCCCTGCCCTGGTCGATTTACCATGCGGGCGGCGCGGGTTGCCTGCACCTGATTCGCGATGGCGCCAAAATGGTGCAAAGCCTGCAGGATGTACTGGAGGAGCTGGGACCGATGTATGCGCTCCAGCAGGACCTGCTTCCGGCGCGGCGCGGCACGGCGCAGCGGGAGGCAGGCGGCTTCTCCAGCAGCCAGCAACAGCTATTGCGCCTGATCGGTTATGAGTGCATTGCGCTGGATGAATTGGCCCGATTGAGCGCTGGTCCCGTCTCCCGGGTAATGGCGGACGTGACGTTCCTCGAAATCCGGGGCGCGGTGGCGCGGTGCGAAGGCGGATATATTCGCAGCTGAAGCCAGGCCGGGCTTGCGCGGAAGCCGGCAGTTGTTTAACTTTCGCGCTCTTTGGCCCGGCGTATTTGCACGCGACGGCTGGCATGACAGGAGGAACACAATGAGCGAACCATTTGTGGCTATCGTAATGGGGTCTGATTCGGATTTGCCGGTAATGCAGGCCTGTTTTGATGTCCTGCGTTCTTTCGGGGTCCGTTTCGAGGCGCGAATCACCTCTGCCCATCGCACGCCGGAAGTCACCAGGGCCTTCGTGCAGGACGCCGATCAGCGCGGCTGTGCGGTCTTTATCGCCGCGGCCGGCATGGCGGCACACCTGGCGGGCGCGGTGTCGGCCACCACGGTCAAGCCGGTGATCGGCGTGCCCATGGACGGATCCCTCGACGGCCTCGATGCGCTCCTGTCCACGGTGCAGATGCCGGCGGGAATACCGGTCGCGTCAGTGGCGATAGGCAAGGCCGGGGCCAAAAATGCGGCCTACCTCGCCACCCAGATGCTGGCGCTTGGCAACCCGGCGCTGGCGCAAAAACTGCGGGACGAGCGCGCCGCCAACGCCGAGGCGATTCGGGTCAAGGATGCCGCGTTGCAGGAGAGCCTCAGGGGCTGATATGGCACGGCCACCCGCGCCCCTGCGCCTGCGCATGGCGCTGCAGGCATTGGCCGCCGGCGGTGTGGTCGCCTGCCCGACGGAGGCCGTGTGGGGGCTCAGCTGTGACCCCTGGAGCCGGGGTGCCGTGCGGCAACTGCTGGAGCTCAAGGGCCGTTCACCGGCCAGGGGTTTGATACTGGTAGCCGCCACCGAACAGCAATTCGATTTTTTACTTGCCGACCTGGACTCCCGACAACGCCGCACACTGACGGCCGGCTGGCCGGGACCCAATACCTGGCTGGTGCCCCACCGGGGGCGAGTGCCGGCCTGGATTCACGGCGCACACGACAAGGTGGCGCTGCGTGTCAGTGAACATCCGGTCATCAGCGCGCTCTGCGCCGGCTGGGGTGGCCCGCTGGTTTCCACCTCCGCCAATCCCGCAGGCCGCAGGCCGCCCCGGTACTGCTTCCAGGTCAGGCGCTATTTCGATCAGCGCCTGGACTATCTCCTGCCCGGCGCGGTTGGGGATTCGGCCCGACCCACAGTGATCCGGGACCTGGCCAGCGGCCGGGTCGTTCGCGCCTGATCCGGCGCAGGTGATCCTGTTCGGGTATTGTTCCCGGGCAGGGGTGCGTATAATGCCTCGCGCATAAATCCACGGGAAAACGCGGTGATTGAGATTGACCAGGTCAAGTCCTACCTGCTGCAGCTACAGGACAATATCTGTGCCGAACTGGCGGCAGAAGATGGTGGGGCGGGCTTCATCACGGACGAATGGCAGCGCCCCGCGGGCGGCGGCGGTCGCAGCCGGGTACTGACCGAAGGCGCGGTATTCGAGCGCGGCGGTGTGAATTTCTCCCATGTCCGCGGCGCCAACCTGCCGCCCTCCGCCAGCGCCTCCAGGCCGGAACTCGCCGGGCGCAGTTTCCAGGCCATGGGAGTTTCCCTGGTCATTCATCCCCGCAACCCGCATGTGCCGACCTCCCATGCCAACGTACGCCTTTTCGTTGCGGAAAAGCCCGGGGAAGAGCCCGTCTGGTGGTTCGGCGGCGGTTACGACCTCACGCCCTATTACGGGAATCGCGAGGACTGCATCAGCTGGCACAGGGTCGCCGCCGCGGCCTGCGCGCCCTTCGGCGACGCTGTCTATCCCCGCTTCAAGGCTTGGTGCGACAGCTATTTTCATCTCAAGCATCGGGCCGAGCCAAGGGGTGTCGGCGGGCTCTTCTTTGACG
>CAYTDW010000152.1:0-6477 GCA_964436585.1 uncultured Halioglobus sp.
GGCTGGCCCTGCTGGGCAAGGGCGACACCGGCGAGAAGGGTTCCTGCCGCTGCTGCTAACAAGCACCGGCCTTTACGCGCAATCATCATGGCTAAGCTTCCTGTTTCCGTCGCACCAACTATAGGGCCTGCGCAGCAGTCGCGCCAGCTCAGCCCCTGGCGATATAGAGTGACTGGATGTTGGTGTATTCCTCCAGTCCATAGCGCCCGAACTCCACGCCAACGCCTGACTCCTTGACCCCGCCAAACGGCATATTGGGCTGGATCATCGCGTGACCGTTAACCCATGCGGTGCCGCACTCAAGCCGGCTCGCCAGGGCGGTGGCGCGGGCGACATCGCTGGACCAGACCGAGCCTCCCAGGCCGTTATTGCTGTCGTTGGCGCGGCGCAATGCGTCTTCCACATCGCTGAACTTGAGTACCGGCAGGATGGGGCCAAACGGCTCCTCCGCCACCAGCCGGGTGTCATCGGCAATATCCGCCACGATAGTGACCGGAAAGAAATACCCGGCGCCCTGTACCGGCTCCCCACCGGTGAGAAAGCGGGCACCGCTGGCCTTTGCCTCGCTGGCTATCGCACAGACCTTGTCGAACTGGGTTTTGTTCTGGATGGGCCCGAAGTCCGTACCCTCGATGCTGCCATCGCCGGTTTTCACGCTGCGGGCGATGGCGGCGAGGGCGTCGCACATCTCGTCGTAGATATCCTCGTGCACATACAGGCGCTTCAGGGCGGCGCAGGTCTGGCCGTTGTTGAACAGGGCGGTTGCAAATATCTTCGGCGCCGCCGCCGCGACATCGGTGTCAGGCAGAACGATGGCGGCATCATTGCCACCCAGTTCCAGCGTGATGCGCTTGAGGTTGCCCGCAGCGCTCTGCATGATCTTCTTGCCGGTGGCGGTAGAGCCGGTGAATACGATCTTGTTGATATCCGGGTGGCTGGACATGGCGGCGCCCAGGCTGCCGTCGCCGGTGACGATATTGATGACGCCGGGGGGCAGGATCTCGTTCATGATCTCCACGGCCCGCAGGGTCGTGAGGGGCGTGAACTCGGAGGGCTTGATCACCACGGTATTGCCGCTGCGCAGGGCCGGCATAACATGCCAGATCGCAATCATCAGCGGGAAGTTCCAGGGGGTGATCGAGCCGATGACGCCCAGGGGCTTGCGGTGAACCTCGATCCGTGCCTGCTCGTTGTCCTGGACCACCTCCACCGGCAATTCCAGGTCGGCGGTGGCGTGGGCCCACATCAGGGTGCCGCCGATTTCAAACGCTCCCCCCATGCCGGCAAAGCCGACACCGGGTTTGCCCTGTTCCAGTGTCAGGAGCCGGGTCAGTTCCTCACTGTGGGCGCCCAGGGCGTCGGCGATGGCGTGCACCAGGCGCGAACGCTCCGCATCCGGGGTGGCGCTCCAGGCGGGAAAAGCCCGACGGGCCGCGGCCACCGCCTGGTTGAGGTGCTCGGCGGTGGCCTTCGGGGCCTGGGCGACCACTTCCTCCGTGGCCGGGTTGAGCACCGGGAAGGTCTCGGCAGTGGCGACTTTCTTACCGTCGATTATCAGGTTATAAGCGGGCATTGTTGGTCTCTCCTCAGGCTACCACGTCGTATTAAAGCACAAAATTCGCTGGCCATTTGGCTTGCCAGCGAAGTCTGCAATGGGATCAGGGGGAAGCGCCGGCGGGCGCCGCCGCGGCGCGCTGCCCCTGCAGCGGGGATAGCAGGTCAGAAGTGATAGGAAACCGTAGCGCCATACCAGCGGGGAGGAGCATATACTTCCTGACTTATGCCCAGCAGCCCGAGATCCAGGTTATAGAGTCGGTATTGCTCGTCCCCCGCATTCTTCACCCAGCCCGCGAATTCCCAGGCCTCATCCGCTGTTGTGTAGCTCAGACGCGCATTCCAGACCAGATAGGCGTCCTCTTCGGATATCTGCGAGCCGGTCGACTCGATATACTGCTCGGCATTCCAAACGCCGTCAACCTGGGCCGCCATGGTGCCTCCGGGCATATCCCACTGGTAGCGGGCAAGGCCGTTGACGCTCCACTCGGGCGCATTCGGGAATTCAGCCTCATTGAGGCCACCGAAGGGATCGGGCACGGCGTCCACCGACGAATCAATGTAGGCGACTCCCAACAGCAGGTCCAAACCCTCGGCGGGAAATACGGTCAGCTCGAGTTCGCCGCCCCAGGAATCCGCATCCGAGTTGGTCACTTGCGGGGTCAATTCCAGCAGTGAAAAGGCCTGGTAGTCGTTGTAGTCATAATAATAAACCGCTGAATTGAGGCGCGCCCAGTCATTCTGCGACTTGAAACCCAGTTCGTAGGAGTAGAGGACTTCCTGCTGATGTTTCAAATTGGCCGGATCGACCAATGCCACGACACCCAGCGGATCGATGGACCAGTTACCACCCTTGATCCCACGATTCCAGGAGCCGTAGACCAGGGTGCCACTGTCCATGGTGTAGTTGAGCTGCAGGCGCGCCGCGTAATCGTCATACTCGATTTCATCGATATCATCGATGGGAACATTTGCGATATTGAAGACCTCGGTGGGCGCGATACCGGCGCCTGACTCGGCATACACCTGGGACATGTCGATTTTCTTGGAGTCGTCGGACCATCGCAGCCCGGCGATGAGGGTCCACTGGTCGGCCAGGTCGTACTCACCCTGCCCGAACACTGACCAGTTGGAGGAATCCAGCTTGGAGTTCGTCGTCTGGATGGCGGAATCCGTGGTCGCGCCGAATCCCTCCAGGATGGTTACACCCTGCACTGACTGATCGGTCTCGGTCGTCATATCCAGGTAGTAAAGGCCGGTTTGCCAGCGAACTGGCCCCTCACTCCCCGACAGGCGCAGCTCCTGGGCAAAATTTGTAAAGTCCGTCGGCGTGTTGTAGGGAAAGAAAAACAGGCCGCCCCCGGCATCTTCCAGATACCTCTTTTCCATATCCAGGTAGTGCGTGATGGCAACGAGCTCGGTGGATTCGCTGAGACTCCAGGTTAGAGTACCCAGGTAGTTGGCGGATTCCCGGCTATAACTGCCCTCCAGGGTGGACGCGTGCTTCCAGCCGTCGGTCAACCGTCCAGGCGCCTCTACGCCGAGGCCGGTATTCGGATCGAAGCCCGCAAAATTTATGGAGTAGGTCCCGGAAGGAACATCGTCGTCATCGGCGTACGCAATCCGGATATCGAGCAGAAGGTCCTCGGTAATATCCCACTCGGTGGAGCCGCGGATGGTATATCCATTGGCGCCGTTCGAATCGCGGATTCCAGGGGTGACGGATTCCACGTAACCATCGTTTTCCTCCCAACGGGCCGCCAGCCTGCCGCGCCACGTGTCGGTGAGTGAGCCGCCGATCGCCCCCTCGACTGCGCGCTGGTCGTAGTCACCCAGGGTCCCCTCGGCATAGCCGTTGAGCTCCTCATCGTCTGCACCATTGGTAATGTACTGGACCAGACCGCCGGTGGTGTTGCGACCGAATAACGTCCCCTGGGGGCCACGCAGCACTTCCACGCGCTTGATATCGAACAGTTGCCCGTTAATCGCATTCATACTCGGGATATAGGCTCCGTCCACGTAAACCGCGACCGGCGCCTCCAGGTTATCCTGGAAATTGTTCTGCGAGATCCCGCGCAGATTGATGATAGTGAAGGCCGGGGTGAAAGTTTGCAGCTGCATGCCCGGCACCTGCTGGGCGATATCCACAGTCCTGGTCATACCGAGCGAGCGCAGCTGGTTACCCGAGAACGCGGTGACCGAAATTCCCACGTCCTGCAGGTTCTCCTCCCGCTTCTGCGCGGTCACCACCGTCTCTTCCAGTACGCTTGCCCGGGCGGATAAGGCCAGGGTAGTCGCGCAAAGGATGGCCACCGGGTACCTGCACGCGCTGGTGAATGTTTCAGTCAAGAGAAAGTTTTTGAACGTCATATCGTACTCCCGTAGTTACCCTGATATTGGATTATTATTAAGTTTTCCGCCACTGGACGGAAATTACCCGGCGAGCTGCCTCGCGGCCCTCTCCCCCTCATGCACGGCGCCCTCCCACATCTGCGCGCCCACCAGCTCGGCATGGGCGAAGGCGATTCGCCCATGCTTCTGCCGAATGATATCGGAGGGCGCCGGCTGGCCGTCCTTGCCAAAGAAAAAGCCCGGGGGCGTTACCACGTAAGCGTGGCCCTGTCGGTTGATGACGATACCGGCGATATCCCGGTCCGCATCGAAGCCTCCGGCAGCAAACATTTTGGTGAATTGCTCCCGCACCTTTTTCTCTACATCGGCGTAGCTCAGGCTGAACATCTTCATGCGCGCGGCGACCGTCTGCTGTTCCACCGGAAGACCGGGTATGCAGAAGGAGTTGTACAGCGTCAGAACAGTGGGTTTTTCCGGGTCAAGCGGCATGGGCTCCTTGCCATCGAGGACCATCTGCCGGCGCAGGGTGGTAAACCAGCCCAGGTCATCGTCGAACCAGCGAATGGAGCCGATGCCGAGTTTGTCCATGAACTTCCAGTTGCGGACTGCGACATTGACCAACATCATCGGCGAATGCATGAACTGGTCCATGGCCTTTTTGTGCGCCTCGGGCAGATCCGCCACCACCCGCTTATTGACGTGCTGCTGAGCAGCCATAACCACCTTGTCCGCAGTCACCCGCTGGGTTTCGCCCTCCTTC
Organism: uncultured Halioglobus sp.; assembly: GCA_964436585.1. Classification (GTDB taxonomy): domain Bacteria; phylum Pseudomonadota; class Gammaproteobacteria; order Pseudomonadales; family Halieaceae; genus JARRPM01. The sequence continues at coordinate 4,667 of CAYTDW010000152.1, forward strand.
AGGTAGGTGACATCCACCCCGCTGGCCTTATCCGCCGGACCCTGGTGCTTCACATGGATCACGGTGGCACCCAGCCGCAGGCGCACCGGGCTGCCCGCTTTATCTATTACGGAAAAGTCCACTGGATTGGACAGCACGTCATTGATTGACTGCGTTTTACCGTAGACACCCGGAATCAGCTTCAGCACGATATGTCGCAGTATTCCGGTATTGCCCCCCGGGAAACTGGCAAGCCAGACATTATCGGTAGGGTCCCCATAGCCGAACTGGCGGCCGTACTGCACCACGCCCGGCTGCAGGAAGTTAAATGCCTGATAGGCGGAAACCACATCGACGCCCAGTCCGCAGCCCATGGCGGCGGCGAAGGGATTCAGGTAAGCCTCTACCTTGGGGTTATCGATGCCCATTTCCTGCTTGAGGAAATCGCTGTAGGTCATCGAGTCCAGCCAGCGGTCCCAGTCTTCCCGTTCGGGCGGCTGCCGGTACACCTCCATCCAGATCAAATCGTTCCTGGTCTTTTCATCCAGCGGTGTCTCCGCAAAGCGGTTGGACCACGGGTTCTTCGCAATGCCGTGGCCTTCAAAATACCAGCCCAGGTCGGTCCCCTCCCAGGTCAGGTGCATGGGTGAGTAGTTGTCCATTGGGATTTTCACCGAGGAGTTGGTTGCGTCCTGCCACTTGAACTCCTCGGGCAAATCGAGTTCGCCCCAGAGATCGGCGTACATACCAATTTTCCTGGCTTCATCCAGGGGCCAGACCGCGCCGGTTGAGCCCTGCGGACCCCAGAGTTTGTAGCCATCCACCTCGAACTCATTCTGCCGGGCTTCACCGCCGAACATCTGGTGATTTTCGAGAATCAGTATCCTGGCAGCAGGTTGCTCTTTCAAAAAAGTATACGCCGCGGCACAGCCTGCAAAGCCGGAGCCCACCACCACCAGATCGTAGTGTTCGCCGGTCGGTTTTGCCGCGGCAATGCTCCCCGCCAGATCGCCATTGCGTATAAAGGCATGGGCGGCGTTGACCTCACGCCAGGTATCGCCGTTCGCCACGGCGTAATCGCCCGCCCCCCCGGGCCCGGTCCAGGCCTCATCCAGCCCGGTCAGGGGCAGAGGCATGCTGTGCCCAAGTTTTAACTGGTAGGCTTGCGCGCCAACGCCCTGGGCGAGCAGACCAGGGGCGTGGGCCGTCAGCAGGGCGATGCCACTGCCAATAAGGGTGCCACCCACGAAATCCCGCCGGGTGATTTCGGGAAATACCCCGGATGTATTGTCTTTATTCTCTGCCATGCGAGTTCCTTCCTATTTATCGACGTCAAACCGTCCAAGGACGTACATGTCACCTGCGCTCCACCAGCGGCCGTCCAGCTTCTCCCACAGGAAAAGTATCTTGAAGGAAAAAGGCTCTTCGGCGGGATCCTTGGGCGTGACGTAAAAATTGGCCCAGTCCCAGCCCATGTTGCCGCTGACCTTGGTATGCACGGACTCAATACGCACATTGCCGAACTTTGTGACCTCCTCGTACACCGGGCGCAATTCGTCCCGGCCGCGATGGGTATTGCCCTCGTTGTCCACAGAAATGACATCCTCACTGTAGAACTGCTCGACAATCGGGTTGGGATCGCCGTCGGCAAAGGCCTTCTCTTTCAGGTCGTACTGCGCCCGTATCGCCGCCTTGAATGCGTCCAGTTCACTCGAATCAGTGGCGCTGGCGAACAGGGGCAGCATCCACGCAGCCACCAGCAACACCGCCTTTTGAATCGGTTTCATGCAGTTGTCCTCTAATAATGGGTCGGTCGACAAAATTTAGAACTT
>CAYTDW010000153.1:0-6452 GCA_964436585.1 uncultured Halioglobus sp.
CTGGTCGCGGCGGCCCTCCACCTTGATGACATGCCAGCCGAACTGGGTGCGCACCGGGTCGGACATCTCACCCACGGTAGTGGCTTTCATCGCCTGCTCGAATTCCGGCACCATCTGTCCCGGCGTGGTCCAGCCCAGGTCGCCTCCCTCCTGGGCGGAACCGATATCCTCCGAGTATTCCCTGGCGAGGGCGGCAAAGTCCTCTCCGGCCTGGGCTCGCGCGCGCAGGCCCAGGAGCTTGTCCCGGGTCTGTTCGTCGGTCAGGATTTCGGAAGGCTTGATCAGGATATGCCTGGCCTTGGTCTGGGCCACGATCAGCTCGTCGCCCCTGATGTCCTGCATGTAGATAAGGTGAAACCCGCTGTCGCTGCGGATGGGGTCGGCGGTCGCGCCCTTGGCCATGCCGGGCGCCACGCTGGTGAACAGTGACGGCAGGTCCTCCGCCTTGCGCCAGCCGATATCACCGCCGCTGAGGCGGTACTTGTCGTCGCCGGAGCGGACCACCTCCTCGAAGGACTCGCCGTTGCGAATTCGCTTCACCAGCTGCTCGACGTAGGCCCTGGCCGCAGCTTCATCCTCCGCGCTGGCGCCCGGTGGCAACGGCAGCAGGGCATGCAACAGGTGGTATTCCGGCTGGGTCAGTTTCTTGCCGTCCTCGGTGGCAAGAAAGTTGTCCACTTCCTTGGGAGTGATCTGGATTCGCTGGTTCACATTGCCCGCCTGGACCCGCTGGATGATCATTTCCCGGCGCAGCTGTTCGCGCATCTCCGCATAGGACTGCCCCTGGCGCTCCAGCGCGGCAATGAATTGCTCCGGGGTCATGCGATTCTGTGCCGCAATGTTCTGGATCGCCGCATTCAGCTGGGCATCGGAAATGCGCACGCCGACGCGCTGGCCTTTCTGCAGCTGGATGCTCTCCAGGATCAGCCGGTCGAGGGTCTCCCGGATCATGTCTTCCTCCGGGGGCATGTCCATTCCCCGTGACCTGAGCGTCTCGGTAAGGCCGGCGATTCGCTCGCGCAATTCACTGGCCATGATGATGTCGTCGTCGACGATCGCCACGACCTGGTCCACCGGCTGGGTCTGCGCCTGCAGGACTGCTGCGCCGAAAATGGATGCAGCCAGGCCGAGGGCTGCGATTAGGGCCTTAGTATTCACGCTCTTTGTAACCTCTGATCATGTCTTCGAGAATGTTGGTGATACGGCTGCCGAAGCCACCCATGCCCTTGAGTACGAGCTGCAGTTGGGTGCTGTGATCCTGCTCCAGATCCGGATCGCTGAAGTCCGGGATAAACTCCGTCGCTTCCAGGTCGTAATAGCGCAGGTGCAGGAGGCGTACGATCCAGCAGCAGTTTTCATACTCCGCCCCGACCATCTGTTCGATCGGCTTGTCGTCCAGAATGCTGTAGTTGACAGCGCCGAACAGGCGCCAGTTGGTGGTTACGGGAAAATACGTCGAACCGGTCACCTGCTTGGTTTCAGGGATCAGCTCGAACGGCTCCTGCTCACGATTATAGGCGTAACCGAGATTGAATACCGCGCCGTTGTCCAGGGTATAGCCGCCGATGAAGTTGCTCGTGTCCACGTTGCCGCTGTGGGGGTCGTAGACGATATCGGTACGCAGCGACAGGTGCTCGTCGGGGGTGAAGCTCAGGTCGCCGGCGATTTGCGAGCTGGACTCTTCCAGCGGCGGCGCGCCCGGCAGCAGGCGAACCTTGCGATCCTCCAGATAGAAGATCTGACCGATATTACCTCCCAGCAGCTTCCGGCCGGACCCGGTGTCGACAAACTGTGAGCTCACACCGAGCGATACGCTGTTGGCATCGTCGATACGGTCGTAGCCGGAGAAACGGGTTTCCCGGAACAGCTGGTTGTAGGAGAAGGTGAGTTCCGCGCTGTCGAAATCGGGCTGGTCGCTCTGGTTCTCATAGCTGGAGTACAAGTAGTAGAGGCGCGGTTCCAGGGTTTGCAGCAGGCCCTTGCCAGCCAGACTGGCGTCCCTTTCAAAATACAGGCCGCTGTCGAGGCTGGCCATGGCGGAGCCGGTGGAGGGACTGTCTGCCGTAAACAACTGGCCCTCGTTCAGGGTGTAGTTCAGCTGCCGGTATTTCGCGGTGGGTTTGACGAAACCATAGGACCAGTTCATCGGGAAGGCGGCGCCGCCCTCGGAGTACACGCGCTCGCCGGTGACCACGTCCTTGTCAGCGTCGAAGTTGGAGTACTGGGACAGCAGGATGGGCTGAATCTCAAACGGCGTGCCGCTGCTGCGGTACTGGCCGGTAAGCTGGGGCATCTTCTTGTAGATGTCGTTGATGTCGTCTGCCAGTGACTGGTACTGCTCGACCTGCAGGTTCATCAACACCCTGTCGCCCAGGTAATCCATCGACGCCAGTTGCAACAGGCTGGTGCGGCGCTGGGAGGTGATGCTCGAGGTTTGCAGGTCCTTCATGTAGTCCACATCGCTGACCTCGGTGTAGTCGATGCGCGAGAGCCAGCGCTGGTCGAGCAGGCCGTTCTGGCGCACGGCGGTCAGCCAGCGATCATCACTGGTGCCGGGTGGCACCTCATCCCGGTAGCGGTCGTCCTGGCCCAGGTAGGCGCCGCCGACCTCCCAGAAGCCCAGGTATTTGTTGAGGTAGCGGGTTTCCAGCTGGTGGTTGAGGCCCCGGTCCTCGATGTAGCGAGGTGAGTAGAGGGCGTCATAGTTGGGCGCCAGGTTGAAATAGACCGGCGCGGTAATGTCCAGGCCGCCGGTGCTGTCATTGCCGAAATCAGGCCACAGCAGGCCCGTGCGCCGGCGGTCGTCGAGGGGAAATTGCAACCAGGGGGTGTAAAAGACCGGCACCCCGGCGATATCCAGGGTCGCGTCCCGGGCGGTGCCCAGGCCATCCTCCAGGTCCAGGCGAATGGTCTCCGCCCGCACCTGCCAGTCCTCATGCCCCGGTGGACAATAGGTTATGCTGCCGTCATGGACATGGATCAGCCCCTCGGCATCCCGTTCCAGCAGGCTCGCGCTGCCCTGCAGGTGGCGTGACTGGAGCACGAACTGGCTGTTCTCCAGGCGGGCCTCGCCGCTATCAAACAGGAGGTCGGCGTGGCTGCCCCGCAGCAGTACGCCCGGTTCGCGCAGGAGGACGTTGCCGCTGAGGGTGGCCTCGCCGGTCTCCCGGTTGATGGCCGCCTCGTCGCCCCTGAAGCGGCGGTAGCCCTGGCTGACCTGAACCCCGCCGTAGAATCGCGCCAGCTCTCCCCGCATCTCGGTGCTGGTGGTGAAGGCGTCGATATTGGCCTCGTCCGGGTTGGCCTGCGTGTCCTCCCCCGCCAGGGGATCCAGGTAGCGGCCCTGGCAGAGCCGGCAGTCGAGGTCGCGCAGCTCCGCCGGGACCTGGTCGATGGGTACCCAGTCCAGCGGGTACTCGGCGAGCGCGGCTGCGACCGCCGGTTCAGGTATCACAGGGGCCGCAGCGGCAGTCGGGGGATCGGCTGCAACAGCGGGAGCCGGTGCGGCGGGAGCCGCGTGAGCGGGAGTGGGTATCGGCGCAGGTACGGGAGCCACTGCGGCCGGAGCCGCCGGTACTTCTGCCGGTTCGGCTGTGGTAGCTGTCACTGTTCCGGGTGTTCCTGCGCCGCAATCCCAGCCGTCGCCAGTTTTGTTGGCCGTGCAGACCACATGCTTGGTATCCTGCGCCAGCGCCCCGGCCGCGCTGGTCAGGCCGACCAACAGCGCGGCCGCAACTGCGCAAAAAAGCAGCGTGCGGGCGAGTGGTCTGGCAGAGTCAGCTAGCATTTTTTGTCAGGGCATTTAGGTCAGGGCGTGGGCGCGGATTAAACGCGGATTCTAAAGCATCACCCCGCCCTTGTCCGTCAATTATTCAGATGGGAGAAGCAGGTGAGCGTGCTGTGACGAGCCGTCCCCCGCCAGGTGAACTGTTGCAATGGGCACTGCGCGTACTTGCGCCCGGCCCGGGCAGTGCCCTGCCTGCGCTTGCGGTGGTGGCCGGTGACGCCAGCAACCGGCGCTATTACCGCGCCTCGATCGGCGCGCGCAGTTATATCCTGGTGGACGCGCCGCCCGCCACCGAGAAGAACCAGGCCTTCCTGACGATACGCGAGCTGCTGGCGGGCGCGGGGGTGAAGGTGCCGGCGCTGTACGCGGCGGACCTGGCGCGAGGTTATATGGCCCTCGAGGATCTCGGCGATCGGCTGTTGCTGGCGGAATTGGACGCCGGGTCGGTCGACCAGCACTATCGCGGTGCAATGGACCTGCTGTTGCAGATCGCGGCCATGGATTTTCACAAGGCTGCGCTGCCCGCTGCCCTGCCGACCTATGACGAGGCGCTGCTCGCGGAGGAGTTGGGGCGCTTTCCCGCCTGGTTTGTCGAAGCCCTGCTGGGTGAGTCACTGGGCGCTGACGAGCAGCGCCTGCTGCAGGCAAACAGCGCAGTGCTTATCGCCAGTGCCCTGGAGCAGCCGCGCGTGCTGGTGCATCGGGACTTTCACAGCCGCAACCTGATGCCGCAGGCCGACGGCAGCCTCGGCGTCATCGACTTCCAGGATGCAGTGCTGGGCCCGGTCAGCTATGACCTGGTGTCCCTGCTGCGGGACTGTTATATCCGCTGGCCCGCGGCGCAGGTGGAGCACTGGGCGCTGGCGTATCGACAGCGGCTGCAGGCCGCAGACCTGCCCGGGGCGGTCGAGGCCGACCGCTTCCTGCGCTGGTTCGACCTCATGGGGCTGCAGCGGCATATCAAGGTACTGGGCACCTTCGCGCGCCTGTACCTGCGCGATGGCAAGCCCGCCTACCTGCGGGACCTGCCGCTGGTGATCCACTATGTGCGGGAGATCGCCGCGAAGTACGCCCGGGAGGAGCCGGCAGTGGCCGAGTTCCAGCGCTGGTTCGAGCAGCGGCTGGCGCCGCTTATCGCCCGCCAGGACTGGAGTGCCGCCGGATGAAGGCCATGATTCTGGCGGCCGGTGTAGGCGAGCGCATGCGGCCCCTCACTGACCACACTCCCAAGCCCCTGCTGGAGGCGGGGGGCAGTCCACTGATCGCGCATCATATCGAGCGCCTGGCGCGGGCGGGGTTCACCGAGCTGGTGATCAATGTCTCGCACCTGGCCAGCCGCATCACCGACTATTGCAGCGACGGCAGCCGCTGGGGGGTCGCTATCACCTACTCCCACGAGATCGAGCCGCTGGAGACAGCCGGCGGCATCTTCCAGGCGCTGCCGCTGCTGGGCTTCGACCCCTTCCTGGTGGTCAACGGCGATATCTGGATCGACTATCCCTTCGCCCGCCTGCGCGGACTCACGCCGGCGGATCCCGTCTGTGCCCACCTGGTGCTGGTGGGCAATCCGCCCCAGCATCCGCGCGGTGTCTTCGCGCTGGATGCGCAGGGCCGGGTGCGCGAACTGGCGCCGGGTGCGAGCGGCCTGACCTACGCCGGCGTGGGAGTCTATACCCGCGCCTTCTTCGCCACCATGACGCCCGGCAAGATGCCCCTGCGGCCGCTGCTGGACGCGGCCATCCGGCGGGGCTGCCTCAGCGCCGAGTACTACCCCGGCCACTGGGAGGACGTGGGAACGCCGGAGCGTCTGGCCAGGCTGGATGCGGCCCTGCGCGCGGGCGCCCTGTCCGGCTCGTCGGGCTGAGGTGAAGTTGCCTGACCAGCGTGTGCCCCGGGCCATTAGCCGCTAGAATGGCGCCCTGACAACCCGCTGGAGCCAGCATGCCGGACTTCCTGATCGCCCCTTCGATACTCTCCGCCGATTTTGCCCGCCTGGGTGAGGAGGTGGATGCAGTGCTGGCCGCCGGCGCCGACATCGTCCACTTCGATGTGATGGACAACCACTATGTGCCCAACCTGACGATCGGGCCGATGGTTTGCAGCGCCCTGCGCAAGCACGGGGTCACCGCCCCCATCGATGTGCACCTGATGGTCAGTCCGGTAGACCAGTTGATAGCGGATTTCGCCGCCGCCGGCGCGACCTACATCACCTTCCACCCGGACGCGTCCACCCATGTGGACCGCTCCCTGCAGTTGATCAGGAGCGCGGGCTGCAAGTCCGGCGTGGTGTTCAATCCCCACCTCGGCCTGGATGCCCTGAAGTACGTGCTGGACAAGGTGGATATGGTGCTGCTGATGTCGGTCAACCCCGGTTTCGGCGGGCAGGCGTTTATTCCCGCCACGCTCGCCAAGTTGCGCGAGGCCCGCGCCCTCATCGATGCCTCGGGATTCGATATCCGCCTGGAGATCGACGGCGGCGTGACGCCGCGGAACATCGCGGAAATTGCCGCCGCCGGCGCGGATACCTTTGTCGCCGGTTCCGCCATCTTCAGCCAGCCGGACTATCGAGCGGTGATCGCCGAGATGCGAGCCCAGCTGGCCGGGAACAAGCCGTGAATCCGCAAGAATTTGCCGCACTGGCGGCAGACTACAATCGCATACCGGT
>CAYTDW010000154.1:0-6448 GCA_964436585.1 uncultured Halioglobus sp.
CGCGACGTCCCCAGCGGGCCCCTGTTGCGCATCGGCCACGATCGCTTCCTGCCGGGCCTGCGGCGACTGGTGGAGCGGGTGCGCGAGGAGAGCGCGGGCCACACCCGCCTGCTGATCCAGATCATCGATTTCCTCGGCATCCGCCGGCGCCCGGAGCGGGAGAGATACCTGCGCCAGTTTCTGCAAGTCACGGATCGGCATCGCCAGTTGCTGGGAGACCCGGCCATGGCGGACGAGGCAGTGCGCGCCCAGCTCTGCGCACTCGATGCTGACCGTCTTGCCGAGGTGCTGGATGCGCGCGAGTGGGAAGCCCTGACCATGGGCCACCGGGAGCGCGTCACGGATACATTCCTGCCGCATATCGCCGAGCTCCCCCGGGTACTGCCGGGCCTGTTCGCCGCTGCGGCCGGGCGGGCCCGCGACGCCGGTTTCGACGGCGTGGAATTGCATTACGCCCATGCGTACACCATGGCGTCATTTCTCTCCGCCACCAATACCCGGGAGGATGGTTATGGCGGGACCCTGGAGCGGCGGCTGCGCCTGCCGCTGGAGGTGTATGCGGCCGTGCGGCGGCAGGTGGGTGAGGATATCGCCGTGGGCTGTCGCTTCCTGGCGGACGAGTGCATCGAGAATGGCAACGCGGTGGCCGAAGCGGCCCGGATCGGTGTCGCGCTGGCGGCGGCGGGGATGGATTTCCTCTCCCTGTCCCGGGGCGGCAAATTCGACGACGCGAAACAGCCCAAGGTGGGGGAGGCCGCCTACCCCTACACCGGGGTCAGCGGCTACGAGTGCATGCCCGGCTATATCTCCGATGAGTTCGGGCCCTATGGCCGCAATATCGAACCGACGGCGGCTGTTCGCGCGGCGGTGCGCGCTGCAGGGTACGACACTCCGGTGGTGGTGGCAGGCGGTATCCACACCTTCACCCAGGCGGAGACGCTGTTGCAGCAGGATCGCGCCGATATTGTAGCCTTCGCTCGCCAGGCCCTGGCGGACCCGGACTGGTTCGAGAAAGTGCGCAGCGGTTGCGGCGCGCAGGTGCGCCTGTGCGAGTACACCAATTACTGCGAGGGCCTGGACCAGAAACACAAGCAGGTCACCTGCAATCTGTGGGATCGGCTGGAGCTGGACGAGCCCGGCGTGCGCAAGAGCATCGATGGGCGGCGCCGGCTGACGGCACCCGCGTGGCACCGGGATTGAGGTGGTCCACCCATCCGCCCGGCTTCAGGCCTGCCCGGCAAAGCGGCGGAGTTCCCAAATGAACTCATCCAGCAGGGCGTCGGTCGCCACCGGGTCGCCCAGGTAGGGGCTCATGACCACCATGCGGATCACCAGCAGGTGGTCGTCATCCACGACACCCCGCCACTGCCCGACGACCTCATTCACCAGGGCGGCATAGCTCGTTAGCCCCAGCGCCGTGCGTGAAATGGCGAAGTGGGGGCTGTCCCTGAATTTGTCGATGACCGCGCCGATACTGGCGTTCGTTTCCCTGAGACTGCCTCCCGGTTGCGCCAGGGTGAAGCAGACGATATTGGTGTCCCGCCCCGGGGTGAAGTAGATGTTGTCGACACTGCGCCGCAGTTTATCCGCCAGCCGCTGTGTTACCGCCAGGGTCTGGTTGAGGATTGCCCCGTGGCCGGATGCATCGAGCGGCAGCACCCGGGAGCTCAGCCACACGGCGCCGGCGCCGGTGGCGGACCTGGAGCCTTCGAAGGTCGTGGACCAGCTGGGGTGATCGACTTTCCGGTCCTCGACCAGATAGGGAGCGCTGATCCGCGATACCGCGTAGGCCTGTGCATCCCGCACCAGGAAGGCGCCGCAGGCATAGGGCACGAAACCCAGCTTGTGCGGGTCCAGGGTGACCGAGTCCGCCCGGGCCAGCGCACTGAAGGCGTCGATCGCCCGTTGCGGCAGCAGGCTGCTGCCACCGCGGAAGGTGGCGCAGAAATACCCGCCGTAAGCGGCATCCACATGGTGCCAGATGTCGATGTTTTCCTGCTTGCGATACTCATCGAGGAGGTCGCATGCGGCATCCACAGCGTCCACCGTGCCCAGTTCGGTGGTGCCCGCCACCGACACACTCATCATGATGGGCCGCTGCTGCTGCCGCGCCTTCTCGATATTCCTGCGCAGGCTGGCGATGCTCACCCGGCCGTAGCGGTCAAGCTCGGTGGGCCAGATGGCCTTTTCGCTGATGCCGAAAATATTCGCGCTCTTGGGCCAGGAATAGTGCTTGTTGCCGGGTACCAGGATCACCGGCTGGGGGAAATCGCGCCGCAGCGTATCCCGGTAATAGCTGGCGATGTCCCAGGGGCCCTGCACCACGTAGCTGCGCTGCGCCAGTTCGGCAATGTCCACGCCAAAGCGTTCGCAGTTGCGGTAAAAACTGGCCCAACCCTGGTGGGCGAGCTCGAAAATGGGCTTGTCGCTGTGGCCCTTTTCCAGCAGCCACGCCCCCATAGAGAGCCAGTGATCCAGCCGGAACCGGGCCCGCCAGAACGCCTCGAAGTTGGCCACGGTGCCGCCGGAGGTGAAATGCCCGCGCGCCGCGGTGGGATCCAGGCCGATCATCTTCGCCAGTTCGTTGATTGCCTGCATCTCCAGTTGCAGCCCCGCGCTGGCGACTTCCTTCGATGCGAGGTTGGGATTGCAGAACAGCACCGCGGCGTTGCCGATCAGCGCGGGTATCGACACATCGGAGATCATGTGCCCCAGGTAGCGATTGCTGAAAGTGGGCACCTCCTGCTGCAGGATGGTGAAAAAATTCTCGATCTCCCGCTCCACCAGGCGGATTTGTTCGCCGATGGGCGCACTTATCGCAAGGCTGCCGTCACCGGGAAATGTGCCGGCCCGGTGCTCAAGGGTGCGCTGCAGGAGCTCACCCCAGATTTGCCGGAAGAACCCCGCGTTCTCACCATGGGGCCCGAGGAACAGTGATTCGTGCATGGCGCCCTCGCTCCCGTGGCTGCGGTCCTACAGGTAAATGGTCAGTGACTTCTGCGGCGCGTCACAATTGATCAGGCTCACTTTCTTGTGGCGGATCAGGTAACTCTCCCCGGAAGGTACCAGGTGGTGCTCATACCTGCCGCCAAAGGCCCGCTGCTCGTTGCGGTAGAACACCAGCGCCTGGAAATTGGACGTCACCACCAGGTCGCCGTTGTCCCTGCTGCCCTGCAGGCGGACGTTGCCGATCAGATGGGAGCAGCGCACCGGGTGATCCTTGGACGCCGCCCTGGGGTGGACGAAATTGCGCCGCCGCACTTCCATCATCACCCGGTCGTCGTAGAACAGGGAAACGTGATTGATGGGATCGGCCTGGTCCACGGCCACCGGCATCCAGTAGCTGCCGTCCTCGGTGTAGAGCGCAATCCAGCTGTCCAGGTCCGGCTGGTCCAGCAGGTTCGCCTCGTCATAGAGAAACTGCTCTAGCTTCTGCAGGTCATGCATGACTGGCTACCTCCGCAGCGCGATAGGCCCGGGTCATGTAGTTTTTCCACGCGGTGTACTGGGTGCGCATGTCCAGGTCCGAGGTGCCCCCGCCCACCACGCGATCACCGAGATCGCGGTCCTTGCCATACTGCCGGTACATCTCCACCCAGTCATTGCCGCTCGACTGGAGCCCGGCCTGCATGCGCATATAGGCTTCCAGGTCGTCCGGGCCCACCATGGAGGATGAGGAATTGATCAGGCGCGAGTAGAGCAGGGTGCGCTGCAGCATCTCCGGGGGGGCGCCTTTCAGGCGGAAGGACCAGGTCTCGACGACGCATTTGTCCACCGCGATCGGGCGCACGATGCGGATGTTCTGCACCGCGGTCTTGATGGTGAGCGACGGGTAGTAGAGCGTGTTGTGGGTGTTGAAGGAAAGGATTTCCCGGGTGCGCTCCTCGCCGTAGGCGTTGACCATGGCGTCCCAGTATTCCGGTTGCACACTGTAGTCGGCGTGAATGCTGGTTTTGCCGCCGTCGTAGTGGTGACCGTACTTGAAGCCGGTGATGCCCGAGTTTTCGAAGACCTCGTAGGACGCGCCGAAGGGCGGGATGATTTCCGCCTCGGAGCGCTGTTTCACCGCCTCGGCCGGCAGGGTGGCGATGTACTCCTGCGCCGCCTGGACCACGGACTGGTGGGTGACCATGGGGTGCATGGTGTCGTTGAGGTTTTCCAGGAAGAATTTCCAGTTGCAGTCGTGCTCGTAGCGCAACACGCCGCCGGCGACTTCCACCTCGCCCCCGGGGGCCCGGTCGCACAGGTTGTCAAAACAGTCGATAGCGCCGCCCAGCCAGGTTTTCAGGTCTGGCGCCTGCGGGTCCAGGGTGGCGAACACGAAGCCGCGGTAACTCTCGCAGCCAGCCACTTTCTGCATATTGTTCATCGGGTCTTTCAGGTCGAAACCGGTATTGTCGTAGCCGCCCTCGTTGGGAATCTTCAGGATGGTGCCGTCGTTGTTGTAGGTCCAGCCGTGGTAACAGCAGCGGAACGCGCGGGCGTTGCCGCAGGTGGTATCAACCAGCTTGGCGCCCTTGTGGGCACAGCGGTTGTGCAGGACATGCACCTTGCCCGTGCGGTCGCGGCTCATTACCACCGGGATTCTGTGATTGATATTGGTGGTGAAAAAGTCACCGGGAGCGGGCACCTGGCTTTCATGGCCGATAAAAATCCACGCGCTGCCCCAGATCCGCTCCATCTCCAGTTCGAAGATGTCCGGGTCCGTATAGATTTTGCGGTGCAGGCGGTTGGGCTCCACCAGCTTTGCCAGTTCCTCGTCGGTGTAGGGCATGGATGTGCTCCTCCTTTGTATTGCGCGCTAGAGCGCCAGTGAGCCAATGCTTGCACCGCCGCAGACGAACAGGGTCTGGCCGGTGATGAAACTGTTGTCCGGCGCCAGGAAAAACTGCACCGCCCGGGCCACGTCGGCAGGCCTGCCGAGCCGTTTTACCGGAATCGAGTTGGCCACCTGGTCCATTTTTTCACTGCCTTCGGGTATCACATTGTGAAACATCTCTGTGTCGGCGATGGGGCCGGGGGCCACGACGTTGACCGTAATACCGTCCGCCGCCAGCTCCAGCGCCCAGGTGCGGGCCATGCCGACCATGCCGGACTTGGTGGCGGAATAACTGGTGCGAGTCGCCAGCCCCATGGCGGCGCGCGAACTGATCAGCACGATCCTGCCGTTGCCACTGCTTTTCAGGCTGGCCAGGCAGGCCTGTACCAGGGTGATGGCCGCGCCGAGATGGATGCGGGTGAGCATCTCCAGGTCGGCAATGTCCACCGCGCCCAGCAGGGCAGGGCGTATCACCCCGGCATTGTGGATGATGTCGGTGATCCTGTGCTCGGCGGCTATGCGCGCGGCCACCGCCTGCGTCGCCGCGGAGTCCGCGAGGTCCGTCGCGTAATTGTGCAGCTGCGGGTGTGCAACGGGTGACGGGCGGCGGGATATGTTCACCACCGCGTAGCCCGCTGTTAGCAGGTATTCGCAGATGCTGTGCCCGATGCCGGTGCTGCCGCCGGTGACGATTGCCGTTCTCATGCCGGTATCTCCCTGAATCCCACGCTTTGCAGCCAGTCCCGCTCCCCTGGCCGCGCCGCGGCATCGGTGCCGGTGGCCGCCAGCATGCGATTCCCCGCCCGATCCTGTATCACCCGGAGCCTTACCCGGGCCCCGCTCGCGATGGCGGGCGCCAGGTGTGCCAGCGCGATGGGCCCGCAGTCGAGCACCACACTGGCGACAGCCCAGGGCAGGTGCTGCGCATAGCCCGGCTCCAGGCTGTAGTTGAGTCGGGTCAGGGACTGCACCACGCCGGTGTCCGCTACCCTTTGCCAGTGCAGATCGTCCGCCAGGCAGTGGCCGCACAGTTCCCGTGGCGGGTAGTTGACCCGCTGGCAGCTGCCACAGCGCTGCAGTGTGAGTGTGGCGCTGGCGGGCAGCCCGGTGTGAAATTCGGTCGTCATCAGGCGGCTCCCCGGCGCAGGATGGTCGCGGCGCTGCACAGGCCCCGGTCGTAGTTGATCATGCCGTAGCCGCTGACCATGGCGTGCCGGGCTCCCGGCACCTGGTTGGCGCCCGCGGTGCCGGTGAGCTGGCGCATCGACTCCACCAGGCCGAGGTAACCGGCGGCGGCGCCTGCCTGCCCAACCGACAACTGGCCGCCGGAGGTGTTGTGCGGCAGGCCACCGCCGTCGAAGGTCAGGGCGTTGTCGCGCACGAAGGCCGGTGCATGGCCCGGTGCACAGAATCCCAGGCCCTCCAACTGCAGCATGGAGATCACCGGGTAGTCGTCGTAGGTTTGCACGAGGTCGATATCGGCCGGGCTGAGCCCGGCGCTGGCGTAGAGCCCGTCGCTGAAGAGGGGCCAGCCGCCGCGCAACTGGATCGGTTCCTGCGGGAAGGCGTTGTGGCGTTCATCGGCCGCAGCGATAGTGACGAAGGGCAGCTCGAGCTCCCGCGCGCGCC
>CAYTDW010000155.1:0-6443 GCA_964436585.1 uncultured Halioglobus sp.
CGACCTGCGGGTCAGTGAGGATTATTCCCAGGCAGTCGAACCCCTTTCCAGTCAGTCGCAGATCGTGCGTATTGACTGCGGCCCAGAGGAGTATATTCCCAAGGAAGCTCTGTGGGACCACCTGGACAGCTTCGTGGACAACCTGCTGCAGTGGCTCCACCAACAGCCGCGTCTGCCCGACCTGATCCACAGCCATTACGCGGATGCTGGCTATGTCGGCGTCCGGGTCGCCAACCTGCTGGGTATCCCACTGATTCACACCGGGCACTCCCTGGGACGCGACAAGCGCAAGCGCCTGCTCGCCAGCGGGCTTACCAGGGAGGATATCGAATCGCGCTACAACATGTCGCGACGCATCGATGCGGAAGAGGAGGTGCTGGCCAATGCCGAGCTGGTCATCACCAGCACTCACAATGAGATCGAGGAACAGTACAGCCTGTACAACTATTACGACCCTGGCCACATGAGGGTGATCCCACCGGGCACGAACCTGCAACAATTCCACCCCTACGCGAAGGACGAACAATTCCCCTACGCCCAGGAGGTTAACCGTTTCATCCAGCACCCGGACAAGCCGTTGATTCTGGCCCTGTCCCGCCCCGACGAGCGCAAGAACCTGCTGACGCTGATCGAGGCGTATGGGGAATCGCAGGCATTGCAGCAAGAAGCCAACCTGCTGATCATCGCCGGTAGCCGGGACGATATCCGCGACATGGCAGACGGGCCCCAGCTGGTGCTGACCAGCTTGCTGGTGCTGGTAGACACTTATAATCTCTACGGCAGGGTGGCCCTGCCCAAAGCCCATCGCCCCGAAGAGGTGCCGCAGATCTACCGGCTGGTGGCTGCCGGAGGCGGGGTGTTTATAAACCCCGCCCTGACCGAACCTTTCGGGTTGACCCTGCTCGAAGCTGCCGCCAGCGGGCTGCCGATCGTGGCGACAGAAAACGGCGGTCCGGTCGACATTATCGCCAACTGCCATTGTGGCGTACTGGTTGACCCGCTGGACCGGCAGGCGATAAGGGATGCATTGCTACACCTGTTGCAGGACAAAAGTGCCTGGGAGCGCGCCTCCGCAAACGGCATCGCCGGAGTGCGCCGGCACTATTCCTGGCAGGCCCATGCTGACAAATACCTGGAGGCGGTTGCGCGGCTCACCGCCAGGTACCCGCCGGCGCGGATAGCAGCGCCTGTGACTTCCCTGCGCCACCGGGATCGCGCCATTTTCACCGACCTCGACCAGAACCTGATCGGTGATCCGGAGGCACTGCGCCGCTTCGTCGAACTGATTCGCGCCCATCGCAAATTTGTATCGTTCGGAATCGTCACAGGGCGCCGTATCGACTCGGCTCTTGCGCTCCTGCGCAAACATGGCATACCGGCACCGGATGTGCTGATCAGCAGCATGGGAACCCGCATTCACTACAGCCAG
The DNA here is from genome assembly GCA_964436585.1 of uncultured Halioglobus sp. Classification (GTDB taxonomy): domain Bacteria; phylum Pseudomonadota; class Gammaproteobacteria; order Pseudomonadales; family Halieaceae; genus JARRPM01. The sequence continues at coordinate 1,430 of CAYTDW010000155.1, forward strand.
CAATTAAATGAAGACGATGTCTGGGTAAGACACATCGATCACGACTGGTCGCGAAGCAAGGTCCGACAGGTTCTGGAAAACCTGCCTGGCATTACCCTGCAGCCGCAGTCGGAGCAGACGCCCTTCAAGCTGTCCTACTATTATGACGGCACCGCGGCGCCCTCCGTGGACGAAGTCCTTACCCTGCTCCACAAGCGGGAAATCAATGCCAATGTCGTACTCTCTTTCGGCCAGTTCCTGGATGTATTGCCTGCGCGCGCCAGCAAGGGCCTGGCGCTGCGCCATGTGGCCCAGCGCCTGGATATACCCCTGGAGCAGATTCTGGTGGCCGGCGGTTCGGGGGCCGACGAGGACATGATGCGCGGCAATACCCTGGCCCTGGTCGTGGCCAACCGGCATCACGAAGAACTCTCGAAGCTGGCGGAGGTGGACCGGATCTTCCTTTCGAAAAAGCCCTTTGCAGGCGGCCTGCTCGAAGCGATTGAACACTACGATTTTTTCAGTTTCACCAGGACCGCGGCATGAGCGAGCGACTGCTACTGTGTGTCGACCTGGACCGCACCCTGCTGCCCAATGGGCCCGAAGCGGAATCGGACGGCGCGCGGGAGCACTTTGAACATCTGGTGTCACGACCGGAAGTTACCCTGGCGCTGGCCACCGGGCGCGACCGGGAGTTGGTCGATCACGCGATCGAGGAATATCACCTGCCCCTGCCCGATTTCGTGATCGGGGATGTCGGTACCACACTGTATGCTGCAGGGTCGCGGCAGCGCTGGGAGCCGCTGGACGAGTGGCAACGGGAGATCGCCCAGGACTGGCAGGGCCTGACGTCCAGGGACCTGTGTGCGCAGCTGCACGATATCAATGGCCTGCGCCTGCAGGAGCCAACCAGGCAGAATACTTTCAAGCTGAGCTATTACACGTCGCCGGACTGCGCTCACGAGTACCTCTGCGCGCTCATCCAGGCGCGACTTCTTCCCCGTGGTATCAATGCGCGCCTGGTGTGGAGTATCGATGAGCCAGCAGGAGTCGGTCTGCTGGATGTGATTCCAGCCAGGGCAAGTAAACTTCACGCCCTGGAGGCGCTGCTGCGTCTGCGCGGTTTTGCCGCTGGAGAAACCGTATTCTGCGGAGACAGCGGTAACGATCTGGAAGTATTGGAGAGCGAGCTGCCGTCAGTGCTGGTCGCCAACGCGACGGCGGAGGTCCGGCAGCAGGCTTGCGCACGTGCCGCTGAACAGGGACATGCGGGACAACTCTATCTGGCCCACGGCGGGTTTATGGGCATGAACGGCTGCTATACCGCAGGCATCCTCGAGGGCGTTGCTTACTTTCGACCGACGCTTATCCCGTGGATGGGCTTCGGCGAGGATCACACCGTACCATGACCGGGCAACTGGTTGTCTTCGGCGAGGTGTTGTACGACTATTTTCCCGACGGTCGACGCGTGCTGGGAGGCGCCCCATTTAATGTCGCCTGGCACCTGCAGGCGTTCGGGCAGACGCCCCTTCTGGTAAGTCGGGTGGGCCGGGACGCAGAAGGCGAGGAGGTGCGCAGCGCGATGCGCGCCTGGGGCATGGAGGATGCCGGCCTGGGCAGGAACTCGCAGCGACCCACCGGCAGGGTCGTCGTGAGTTTCCCTGAAGGGGAGCCAACCTATGAGATAGTGCCCCACTGCGCATTCGATGCCATTGAAACGCCCGTGCCTGTCAAGTGCGAAGTGCTTTACCACGGCAGCCTCGCCACCCGCGAACAACCCTCCCGGCAAGCACTGTGGCAGCTGCGCCGCAACCGCCCCAAGCTGATCTTTTTCGATGTCAACCTGCGGCACCCCTGGTGGCGTCACGATGCGATCGAGGAACTGCTGGCAGGGACGCACTGGGTCAAGCTGAACCAGGAAGAACTGGCGCTGCTGCAACCTGGTGTGAGCGATAGCCGCGAGGCCATGGAGGGCTTCCTGGAGCAGCATCGACTCGAGGGCCTTATCCTGACCCGCGGCGCCGATGGTGCGGAACTGCTGACGCGCGCCGGGGACTACCGCATAGTGGCGCCTGAACCGGCCACCAGGCTGGTGGACACGGTGGGCGCCGGCGACGCGTTCACCGCAGTGGCGATCCTGGGCCTGTTGCGTGAATGGCCGCTACAGCAACTGCTGGAACGGGCGCAGCAGTTCGCCGCCCAAGTGGTAGGCCTGCGGGGCGCTACCACCGACGATCGGCTATTTTATGCGCCGCTGCTCCAGCAGTGGCAGGTCAATCCCTGAATCCGGGTATCCCATGTACGAACAACAGTCTCATTCACTGCTCAATAACATCCTCAACCAGCTGCGGCCGGAAATCCAGGCTCGCGACCTGCGCCATTTCTACACCCGGTTGGGAGCCAATTTCTACGCCATCCATTCACTGTTTCACCGCCTGTATGGCCAGCGGGAAGATTTTGCACAGCATGCCCTCAACCTGGTCAACATACTGGCGAGCCAGTACATCGCCCGGCCTGATGAGCTCAAACAGATCGATATTCAGCGGGAACAGGACCATAACTGGTTCCTCAGCCAGGAATGGGTGGGTATGGCCCTGTACACCGAGGGTTTTGCCGGAGATATCAAAGGCCTGCGAGATCGGCTGCGTTACCTGCAGGCACTGGGTGTGAACATGATACATATCATGCCGCTACTGGAATGCCCGGAGGGCGCCAGCGATGGTGGTTACGCGGTGAAGAATTTCCGCAATGTCGATCCGCGTGCAGGCACCCTCGAAGACCTCGAGGCGCTGGCCGCCGATTTGCGCCGGCGCAATATCCTGCTCACCCTGGACGTGGTGCTCAACCATACGTCGGAAGAGCACGAGTGGGCCAAACGCGCACGCAGCGGCGAGCAGCGTTATCGGGACTTCTACTACGTCTTTGATGACCGCACTGTGCCGGATGTGTTCGAGGAGACCATGCCGGAAGTTTTCCCCGAGACCGCTCCGGGCAACTTCAGCTTCGACAAAACCATGGGCAAGTGGGTGATGACAGTATTCAACCAATACCAATGGGATCTCAACTACAGCAATCCCGAAGTCTTCATCGCAATGCTCGACATCATTCTGTTTTGGGCAAACAAGGGCGCAGATATTATCCGCCTCGATGCAGTGGCATTCCTGTGGAAAAAAATTGGCACTACTTGTCAAAACGAGCGTGAGGCGCACCTGCTGCTGCAACTGATGAAAGACTGCTGCCAGGTCACTGCTCCGGGTCTGCTGTTTATCGCCGAGGCCATCGTCGCCCCCGTTGAGATCGCCAAGTACTTTGGCGAGGACGCCATCATCGCCAAGGAGTGCGAGATCGCCTACAACGCCACCCTGATGTCCCTGCTGTGGGATGCCACGGCCACCAGGAACGCCCGGCTGCTCAACCAGGGAGTCCGGAGCCTGCCGGAAAAACTGGACCGGGCCACCTGGCTGAACTATGTGCGCTGCCACGACGACATCGGCCTGGGTTTCGACGACGCCGACATCGTTTGCTGCCACTACGAACCCAGGGCGCACCGCAGATTCCTCGTGGACTATTTCTCTGGCGCCTGGGATGACTCTCCCGCCCGGGGCCAGCCCTTTGGGGAAAACTCCAGAACCGGGGACGCCCGCATTTCCGGTTCCCTGGCCGCCCTGGTGGGACTCGAGACCTTCCTGGAAAGAGGTGATGAGGCGGGCATCGACATCTCCATCCGGCAGATTCTGCTGCTGCACAGCGTGACCCTTTCCTTCGGCGGCATACCCCTGATTTACTACGGAGACGAAATCGGAACATGCAATGCCACGGATTTCCTGCTGGATCCGGACAAAGCACGGGACAACCGCTGGATGCACCGACCCCGCATCGACTGGAATCGAGCGGAGCGCAGGCACAGCGCCGGTACCGCGGAGCAGCGGATATTCGACGGTCTCAGGCGCATGATTGCCGTGCGCAAATCCATACCCGCCTTCGCCGATTTCAACAACCGGGAACTGATCGATGTGGGCAACGAACACCTGTTCGTCTATCTGCGCAGCAATCCATATCTGCAACAGGATACGGTATTGGTGGTGAACAACTTCCACGACCATCCGCAACAGCTGGACCTGACTGACCTGGGAAACCGCGGGCTGTTCGAACTCGGCAAAATGAGGGATCTGGTGTCGGGGGAGGCGTTGATCGAATGCGGGGGTAAGGTGCTGATCCCCCCCACCAGCTTCTACTGGCTGGTGGTGGAGATGTAATGCCCCGGGCGCATTAACGTGTCAGCACCCTGGGCAACCTTTCAAAACGGGTATATGGTCCTGCCCTCCTTGATCGTCTCCACCACCTTGATGTCCCTGATAGCCATCGGCGCCACTTTGAGCGGGTCCTGGTCGAGGATGACGAGGTCGGCGAGCTTGCCGACTTCAAGGGTGCCCTTGCTGGCTTGTTCATCGTACTGCTCGGCCACCCACGCGGTCATGGCCTTCAGGCCCTCGAATGCTGTAACGCGCTGGTCGGGACCGATGTCGGCGCCGGCGCGGGAGACGCGGTTCACGGCGGACCAGAGCATCATCATCTGGTCGAGCGGGGCGACGACGAAATCCGTGTGGTTGGTCGGGCGCAGCCCGGCGTCGATCGCGTCGCGCATCGGGCTGATATACATGGCCTGCTCCCTGCCGCGATTGGCGAGGTGCGCCTCGGCGAAGTAAAAGGTGTGCAGGGTGTAGAAGGAGGGCCGCACCTTGTATTGCACGAACTTCGGGATCTGGTCCCTGCGCATGAACTGGCTGTGGATGGTGGTCACGTTCCACGGCCGGCTGTAGTCCCCGGCGCGGGCGAACTCATAGGCAGTGAGGAAGGCGTCGATGGCCGCATCGCCATTGCAGTGCAGGGTCAGCGGCACATTCATATCGTAGACCTTTTTCACCATGCCATTGGCGAGGTCCTGCGCAAAGGTGAGTTCGCCTTTCCACTCTGTTTCACCACCGGGGCCTCCGGTGAGATAGGGTGTGGTAAAGGCTGCAGTGCGGCCCTGTGG
>CAYTDW010000156.1:0-6442 GCA_964436585.1 uncultured Halioglobus sp.
CTGGCCAACCGCCACGACCTCACCCTGGTTGGGCTTCTCTTTAGCGGAACCGGGCAGCAGGATGCCCCCGGCGGTGGCTGTTTCCTCTTCCTTGCGACGGACGACGACACGGTCGTACAACGGACGGATTTTCATCTCTTTTACTCTCCTGGTGACAGATATTTATGGATACCCTCGCGGGGCTGGGGTCAACTATTGGGGCATTAAACCTGAATTCAAGGCCCCGATTAGCACTCTTTTCAAGAGAGTGCCAATTCTAGTCACGGGAGCAGGGGAGTCAAGCGCTGCCAGGGCTTCCTCGAAACCCGGGCAATCGGTATATATCTAGCTATAAATCAATAGGTTAGTTGTTTTCATCGTCATCGAGCCGGCGGTACTGGCCCTCGATGGTCACATGCTTGTCGGCGTCGCGCTCGGGGGCGTAGGGCTCCGGCCTGGGACCTGTCAACCAGCCTGCCAGCCGTCGCCGCAGGGGGCCGATCACCACGATGAGGGCGGCAACATCGGAAATCATGCCGGGAATCATCAACAGCACGCCCGCCAGGCCCAGGGCCATATCGTCCAGCAGCAGCCCGGGCCCCACCAGATGGCCCTGCTGGCTCTGGCGCAGGCGCTCGACCATGCCCCGGCCCTGCCGCTGCAGCAGCGCCATCCCCAGTACCAGCATGAGCAGGACATAGCCCAGCGCAAACAGGGCGCTGGTCTTGATGCCCAGCTGTATCAGGCTGAAAAGCACCAGCCAGGGCAGGAGGATGATCAACAGGCGCATGCGCGACTCTCCGTTTTGCGCAGTATGGAGTCTGGGGGACATTTTACAAGGCGGCTGCCCGCATGCCTGTTGCGCGGCGCCCCGCGGGATCGGCCGGCGCCGGCCGCCTTTGCGCGCCGTAACACCGGTGCTAGAATCGCGCCCGCCCGCAGCGGGCGCAACGCCCGAGGGAAGGACACATTGCCGGTGCAACTATCCGTAAATCGGGCCGTTAACCGGGCCTACCTGGCCCTGACAATCGCCCTGCTTGCCGGTCTGTCCGCCTATCTTTTCTACCCCACCCTGTTGCAGGATCGGTCCCTGGTGCACGGGGACAACGTGCACCATGGCTATGCATTCCTGAAGTTTCACCACGACATCCTGCAACAAAACCTCTCGCCCCTGTGGACCCGGCTGGTTTACGGCGGCCACGCCCTGTTCGCCGAGGGCCAGGCGGGCCTGAGCAACCCGATCAATTACCTGGTGGCCTGGCTGCTGCCCCCCGAGTCCGGCCACAACCTGCTGCACTGGCTCGCCATGACCGCATTCGGCATCGGCTGCTACGGCCTGTGCCGGTGCCTGGCACTGAGCCCCCCGAGTTCGCTGTTCGCGGCGCTGGCGGCGGGGTTTTCCAGCCTGGCAATCCATACCAATACCAGCATGATCGCCGTCGAGGCCATGGTGTGGGTACCCTGGACCATGTGGGCCTTCGAATCCTGGCTGCGGGATCCGCGCCCCGGACGCGCGGTACTGTTCGGCCTGGCGACCGCCATGCTGGTGTTTTCCGGTTATCCGCACTTCCTGCACGGTACCGTTGTCTACCTGCTGGCGAGCCTGTGGAGCCTGCTGCTGGGCGGCCCCTTGCGGGCGACGATTCCCGGGTTCATAGGAACCCACTGGCGCAGCGGCCTGCTGGCGATCGCCGTCTGTGTCGCCGTCTCCAGCGTTCAGTGGCTGCCGCTGCTGGAACTGGCCTCGCTCTCGCACCGCAGCGATGGGGTCGGGATCGTCGTTAACGGCACCACCGAGTTCCTGCTGCGGGGTCTGCTCTACTCCACCGATAACTTCAACAGCGCGGAGGCCATTGCGCCCGGCTGGTTCCCCAACACCGGCAGCCTGCTGGTATGCCTGCTTGCCTCCGGTTGCCTGGTGGGCAGCTGCAGCACCCGGGTGAAGGGTCACATCATCGCCACCGCCCTGCTGCTGATTCTCGGCTTCGGCACCCTGTCTCCCCTGTACCGCGTGATCATCGACTACAACCTGATTCCCGGGATACGCAGCTTTCGCCTGATGTTTCCCTACTTCATCATGACTATCGTCGGCGTGGCCGTACTGGCGGCCAGCACGCTGGACGATATCGGCAGGCGCACGCGGGAGCAACTCTCCACGCCTGCCCCCGGCGCGATCATCCGCTCGGGCGCGCTGCTGCTCGCCTGGGGCGCGCTGCTCTATCACTTCCACACGGACCAGGCGCCGCTGGCCAACTACCTGATAGCGGGGCTGGGTCTCGCGGGGTTGGTGCTGCTGGCCGCTGTTGACAGGCTGCGCCTCTACCCCCTGTATGCCTGCGTGCTGCTGCTGGCGGAAATTCTCGGGCTCAAACTCGCGCCCTTCGGCACGGTGGAAACCGGGCTGCTGACCCGGGAACCCCCCGCCGTGAGTTACATCCGATCCACCCCCGATCACGACCAGTTCAAGCACTACCAGCTGGGCCTCGCATCCCTCACCTTTTCCAACCCCTACTCCTGGGAGCTGGGCAACAGGGCCAGGGGTGAACTCAACAGCCTGGTGGCATCCACCAACCTCATCTGGGGAATTCCCTCCTTCAGCGGCGCGCTGGCCCTGAAGTCCGCGCCCAAGCCGATGACCAACGAGGTTGTGGAACTGGAACTCGAGGGGCAGGCTGACGACAGGCCGGGCAGCAGGCTGATGGACATCCTCTCGATCAAATGGCTTTCCGACACCCGGCGCGGGGTAAAACCCAGCCGGCACCTGGTGCCGATAAAAGACCCGGCCGGCAATCTGATCGTCTGGGAAAACCCCTATGCGCGGCCGCTGGTACAGACCTATAGCCGGGCGCGTTTCGTTGCGAACTGGGAACAGGCGCTGGCTGCCCTGCGCCAGGGTGCGGCGGATCAGCTCCACGTCGAGGCCGACCCCGGTGAATTTGCGGACCCCAAAGCGCGGGGTGCTGATGACGAGATCGTGCTGAAAACACTGCAGGCCTCGGATACCCGCTACCGCTTTGTCGCCAACTCGGAGGCGGGCTTCTGGCTGTTCCTCGCCGATACCTGGCACCCGGGCTGGCGCGCGCGAATCGATGACCAGGCGGTGCCGGTCTATCGGGCCCAGGTACTGGGAAAGGCGATTTTTGTACCGCCCGGGAAACACGGCGTGAAAATCTACTTCAAATCCGCCAGTTTCAGGCTGGGCGCCGCGATATCGGCGGCCGCGTTGGCATGCCTGCTGGTTTACGCCGCGATCGTTTGCGGCAGGCGCGCGATGGCGCGCCGCCGGCGGCGCTGAGCAACGCGAACTATTTCTGCAGCTGGTAGGTGTAGGCGCCGGCGAAGGGAAAACGATAGCCCGCCGGCATCAGCGCCTCATAGACCTTGCCGGCGCTGCTGAAGACGGCCGCCCCCAGTTTTTCCACCAGATCGGACGAGTTGCGCCGGGCGCCAATGGTGGTCTCAACCCGGGCAAAACCGATCGCCCGACACATCCGCTCGAAGTGCGCGGGCGCAAAATCGTTGAGATGCATGGGCGCGTACATCAGCGGGCGCCGCAGCAGTTTGGCAAAGGGAAAAAAGGGCCGGGTGTAGGGGATGCGGATAATCGCCAGGCCCTCGCTGGCCAACAGCCCGTAGATGCGGTGCATCATCGCGCGCGGATCGAACACATGTTCCAGCACATAGAACGAGGTGATCACGTCGAAGCTGGCGGGCGCCAGATCGAGGTCCTCGAAGTTGGCGGCGTGGGCTGCGATGTGTGGGTAGTGTTGGCGACAATAGCCGATGGCATTGGACGAGGGGTCGACCCCGGTGGCCTCCCACCGGGATGCATCGAACTGGCTGAGAAAGTGCCCGTAGGAACTGCCGATGTCGAGGATCCTGCCACTGTCCCGGGCGGCACTGATCTGGCCGAAGATACTGGCAAAGATCGCGGACATTTCACCGCCCCAGGATTCCGGCAGGCCATCCTGGTCCGGATAGTACTCCTCGTAAAAATCCTTCAGGTCGGCCATGCACGGCCTGGGATTCACGAACACATAGCCGCAAGCGGCACAGCGGGTGATGGCAAGATTGTTTTCCCTGACCACAAGCGTAGCGTCGCGTCCGTCACACACCGCGCAGGGAAGTTGCTCGAGCGCCCTCTTCGGCGTATACGGCCGGTAAAAATAATTTTGGTTCATGGGCCGAAAGTATATAGGTTATAGTGATGCTGTCGAGCCGCGCGACAAGCAAATGACTCCCCATGAAACTGCTTGAAATCAGTACTGATGCAGAGGAACTGCAGGCGTGTTCCCGTCTGCTGAAAGCGGCATTTCCCCACGCGACGCACCACAGCGCCAGGTATCTTGAGTGGCTCTATCGCGACAACCCGGCCGGCACTGTCATTGGCTTTAACGCCTGGGAAGCGGACCAGCTCATCGGCCACTACGCCGGCATCCCGGTGGACCTGCGGCTGGACGGACAGTCCTGCCAGGGCTTGCTCGCGCTGCACACCGCCATGCACCCTGCCTACCGCAATGCGGGCGTGATTTACAGCCTCGCCCGCAAAACAATGAAGCTGGCCACTGAACAGGGCTATGCTTGTATCTACGCCGTTGCCAACGCCGCCAGTACGCCGATTTTCGTCAAGGCCCTCGGCTTCCAGTGCGTGTCACCACTGACCGCGGCACTCGGATGGCGCAGGCTGCGACCTGACTGGGGCGCTGCACTGGCAGCCAATCGCTTCAGGCGCCACTGGAGCGCACCCGTTGCCAGCTGGCGCTGCGCCAACCCGAGCAGTGCCTCCGGCTTGCAGCCGGGTGACCAGGGCAGCATGGTATTCACCGCTGCTACACCCTATCCGCTGGTGCATGCCTACGGCCTGATGCCCGTGGAATCAGCCCTGCCCACCGCCGGCACGCCGGCCGGCCGCGGCCTCAAACTCTTCCTTGGGCTGCTGCCGCAGGGAACATGCCGTTTTGCGGGCTACCTGCCCATTCCCGAGCGACTGAAGCCCTCGCCCCTCAATTTCATCTACCGTCCGCTGGGCACTGCCGCACCCGCGCAGCTGGAACGCAACGACATCATCCTCGGCTGCCACGATTTCGATGCCTATTAGCCCGGTGCCACTGCCGTGAACCTGTTTCTGTTTGCCCACCAGGATGATGAGTACGGCGTCTATCCCGTGCTGGAACAACTGGTCGCCGCAGGCGAGCCGATACGCGTCGTTTACCTTACCAGCGGCACCCTCGATGGCCGACCATCCGAGCGGCGCAACCGCGAAAGTACCGGTGTACTGGCGCAGCTTGGAATAGGCGGGCAGGACATCCTGTTCCTCGGGACCCGGCTTGGATTGCCGGACGGAAAACTGTGCCAGCACGCCGAGCGCGCCGCCCTGGCGCTGCTGGATCATTGCGGCGCTGCGAACCGTCCAACCCGCATCTACACGCCGGCATGGGAAGGGGGACACCAGGACCACGATGCCACCTGCATCATCGCCTGTTACCTGGCCCGGGCGTTTTCCTGCCTGGCAGCGAGCCGCCAGTTTCCCCTTTACCATGGGCACGCTCTGCCAGGCAGCCTGTGGCGCACGTTCGCGCCACTGCCGGAAAACGGACCGGTGGAATCGACCCGGCTGGGCTGGCGGCAACGCCTGCGCTACCTGCGCCTGCCCCTGCTGTATCACTCCCAGTGGAAGACCTGGCTGGGGCTGTATCCCCTGTACGCGCTGAACCTGCTGAGCCGCGGCCGCCAGCACCTGCAGCCTTTGAGCCCGCAACGGCTGGGCCGGGCGCCACACCCGGGGCAATGCCTGTACGAGCGGCGCGGCTTCTGCAACAGGGAAGAGTTTGGGTATCACACGAAGGCGTTGGTTGATAAAATCACCGCTGATTGAAACAGCGCAGGCGCCGCCACAGCGGCCGGGCCTGCCTTCCACCCACCGAGGCAACGCAATGCGCACACTGATCCTGCAGACCATGGCGGAAGTCGCCGAGAGCGCCGACTGCACCCTGGTCGACGACCTCGGTGACGCTACCGTGCTGCTGGAATCCGGCCTCGATTCCCTGGGGTTCGCCATCCTGGTCGCACGACTGGAGGAGGAGTTGGGCCGCGACCCTTTCACCGAGCGGGAAGAGGTGGTGTACCCCAGGACGCTGGGCGAATTCATTGCCATTTATGCGCGGTGAAACCGCTTCCCTGCTGGGAATGATCGAGGGGCACCCGGAGCGGGCGCTGATCATTCACCACGAGCAGCAATACACACCGGGCTCACTGAGCCAGGCAGCCCGCGATATCAGGGCCCGTCATCCGCAACTGCAGGGCGCGAATGTCGCCCTGCAGTGCGCCGATAGCGGCGACTTCCTGCTGCGCCTGGTCGCGCTGGACGGCTTCGCCCGGGAGATACTCCTGTTGCCCCCGTGCCTGGCGGGGCCCGCGCTTAAGGTCACGCTCAGCCGTGCCGGGACCACCCACCTGCTCGATC
>CAYTDW010000157.1:0-6417 GCA_964436585.1 uncultured Halioglobus sp.
ACCAGTAGCTGGGGTAAGGATCCCCCGGAGCCTGCCAGCGATACGCAGCCAGCGTCCGCCCCTGCCTGCCCACGCGCAGGCTACCAGCGGCGACCTCCGGAAAACCGTCGCTCCCCATTCGCCACACCAGCGCGACGGCGTCGCCGGACTGCAGATCCCTGCGCATGTCGACGTCCCAGACAAACAGACGGGCGAACACGCTGGACAGCGCGTCGCCGTCCTCCGCTGCGAGCTGTTGAAACGTTCGTGCCAGAGAGTGCTCGACCTTGCCGCCGAGCGTCGTCCATCCTCCATCCGGGGCCACCTCACTGGCGGCGTCCAATGGAGCTGACGCGAGCGTTTCGGCGGCCGCGCCCGGCTGCTGTGCAAGCGCTGGCGCGCCGGAATCGCCGCTACCTGCTGCAACAGGCCGCTCTGGCGCCACCGGCGCTTCGCCGGAGCGACCGCTGAACAAAAGAACCACGTTGAGCGTCAGCGAACAGCCGAGCAGTACATACAGCAGGGGGGATGTCCTGGAGGATGGGTCGGGCATTGGAACCTCGTGCGGGAATAGATAATTAACGTCGCCGCGATCAGCAGGCTGCGCGACGGCGCGAGTATATAGGATGAATCGACTCCTGTGAGCCTGAAATGCAGCGATTTACCATCATCAGGGGCCCTGAGAACACCCGAATCCGCACGCCATCAGGAGGGCTGTCTGGCTTCCCGGGCCGTCAGGTGATGGAGAATTTTTCGGCGCGAGCGGATCTAGGATGCGTTTGCCAGGGGGGCGGCCGCCGTGTTGTCGTGAATGGCGGCCACCAGCGACTCAGGTAACTTAAGGCCTGTGGCAAGCTGGCCGAGAAAATTTCCGCCAGCGACACAGTTGTTGTCCAGCATCATGGCAGCGGCCGTATAGACCTCTATCGCCACCACCGGGTCCTGGACCTGCGCCGCCAGCGCAGCGCAGGGCAAGGGGTGGCGAATTTCATCAAACAGCGTGCTGCGCTCCTCCCGGCTGAGCCCGAGCGAATCCAGCCGCTCCATGATGCGCCCCTGCTCCTGCGAGCTGATCTGACCGTCAGCCATAGCCGCGGAGATCATGGCCCGCAACACCAGCAGGCCCTGGGAGCTGCCCTGATCCGACCCGAGGGCGGCAAATTGTTCCTGCGGTAACTGCTGCCATACCACAGGCCCGGCTGCAGCTTGCGGCTGCGCGGCGGGAGTCGCCGGCCCCTGGAGCACTGCGCCGCCATCGCCCTGGTATTTCTTGTAGGCATTCCAGGCAAGGGCGCCAACCGCGGCCAGGCCCCCGATCTGGGCGACCGATTTTGCCGCCTTGCGTCCGGACTTGGACGTCAGTGCGCTGACCAGTGCGCCGCCGGCGACCCCGCCCGCCAATCCTGCGCCGACACCGCTACCGGTTACCAAACCTACCAACTTGTTGATATCTACCATGGGATTACCCTCTGTCTGTTGCGAATGATAAGGAAGATTGAAAAGGCTAGGCGTCCTCACCGCCCAGGAAGCCGAATATGTGCAGCAGACTGGCGAAGAGATTGTAGATTGAAACAAAGAGCGATACGGTCGCCATGATGTAATTGGTCTCGCCGCCCCGCACGATATTCTGCGTCTCGAACATGATCAGGCCGCTCATCAGCAGCACGACGATGCCGGACACCGCCAGCGACAGCGCAGGCATCTCGAAAAACACCGCTGCGAGACCCAGACCAAAGGCGGTCAGAACGCCTATGGCGAGGAAAGATCCCCAGCCAGCGGTATTCACGGCTGTCGCGCTGCGGGCGTACCAGGAAAGACCGAGAAAGGTCACCGCCGTGACGCCCATAGTGGTCGCGACCAGTTGCGGCCCCCCCGCCATACCCAGGTAGTGCGCGATGATCGGGCCGAGGGTGTATCCCATAAAGCCCGTCAGTGCGAACACGCTGGCGAGACCCCAGACACTGTTGCGGAGGCGGAAAGTGAGGAAGAGCAGGCCGAAGTAACCGGCGAGAGTGAGCAACAGGCCGGACGCCGGCAGCCGCAGCGCAGCACTGGCGCCGGCGACAGCAGCGGAAAACATCAGGGTCGCGGACAACAGCCTGTACGTGTCGCGCAGCACCTTCTGGCCCGCACTGGCCTGCACATCCGCTATCGGCAGGGCGCTGACCAGGGCATTGGGCCTGTTGATCCGGGTATTCATTGCAAGGTCCTCCATCAGTTGTGACCAGAGCCAATAGTAGCCCCGGTGCCAGTCAGGTCTATTCGAATATATCTAATGGATACGACGTTTTTGCCGATGTATTATCGGCAGGCTTAACCCGGAGAGAGTAATCAAGCTGTGCGACACCTCAACTACAACCACCTGCTCTATTTCTGGACAGTCGCCAGGGAAGGCAGTATCGCCAAGGCGACCCAGAGCCTGCACCTGACTCCCCAGACAATCAGCGGGCAACTCAAGCTGCTTGAGGAGTCCGTGGGTGAAACACTATTCAATCGGGTTGGCCGCGGCCTGGTCATGACCGAGACCGGTCATATGGTCTACCAGTATGCCGATGAAATTTTTACTCTCGGCGCGGAGCTGACATCACGCGTAAAGACAGGCCGGGTGATTGTGCCCGCGGTGCTGGCCGTAGGCATCGTGAACTCGATTCCGAAACTGGTGGCAGCGCAAATACTGCAGCCGGTGCTGCAGTCTGACATCCCCATCAGGCTGGTCTGTCGCGAGGGCGGCCTGGAGGGCCTGCTCGGAGACCTCGCCGTCCATCAACTGGACCTGGTGCTATCAGACCGGCCTATTCCATCCGGGCTTGCGGTCAAGGCTTTCAGCCACGCCCTGGGCTCCAGCAGGATTGCCCTGTTCGCCAGAAAGGGAGGCACCCGCCAGTACGAAAAAGGCTTTCCGCGCTCACTGGATAAAGCCCCGATATTATTGCCTACCATCGACAACCCCATCAGGCGCGCCCTCGACGAGTGGTTTGACGAGCAGGGAATCTCACCCACCCTGGTGGCGGAGTTCGAGGACAGTGCGTTGATGAAAGCCTTTGGCGAGGCCGGCAACGGTATATTTCCCGCGCCGGCGGCAATCAGCGATGAAGTGGAACAGATGTACCACTGTCGGCGTATCGGCCCAGCCATCGACGTGGAGGAAAACTACTACGCCATTTCCCCGGAGCGGAAACTGAAGCACCCCGCGGTGCTGAAGATTATCGCCAATGCCAAGAGCCATTTGCTAACGCGCTGACATCCGCCACGGCTCCGGCTTTCGGGCTCGCCCGAGCCTGATAATCGCCCTTCGCGCCCTGGCAATAGCGCCTTCTATCGCCAGGTTGGCATCGACCTGGTCAGTGGACAGCAGGTACTTTTCGCCATTGCTGTCGACAAGTGCCAGCTTGCAGGCATAACTTACCCGCTGCTCGCGTGTTTCCACGACCCTGTCCAGCTCGACGTTGATCCGGCTGATATTCGCCAGCATCGAACCCAACATGACCTGCAATTTGCTTTCTATGACCGAATTCCATTTCGTCTCCGCCCGGTTCCTGATGATTATCCTGGACACGACACTACCTCACCCGAAAATCCGCACACATCGTGGCCCACAGAGGCCTGGCTGACTATCCGTATAAGCGGCAGGCGATGTTCGTTTATTCCGATAGAAGCGCATCTCAAGGGAATGCGCTGCTATCAATGCCGCAACCATTGCGCATCTGAAACCAGGCATATGCCTCCGCTTCTGGACAACAGTGGTCGCACCGCTTCCAGGATGGCATCCACCGTGGCCTGATCGTTGCAGGCAATCAGGATAAGGCAGTTACTGGTATCCCCGGACAGTTCGTCAGCCCGGCGCATACCCCGCCCCCCCGCGCCGCGCACGTCGGGGATCAGCGTATATCCCCCTGCACCCAGCCTGGTGAGCGTTTCTGTGAGCCTCGTTGCCAGGGGGGTTTCTATAACGATTTCGATGCGTTTGCAGGGTTTCATAGCAGCCACTTCGTCAGTGCATGGTAGGCCGGGATGCCTATCAACAGGTTAAACGGGAAGGTAATGGCCAGGGACATGGTCAGGTATGTGCCCGGACTGGCCTCCGGCAGGGCGAGCCGCATTGCCGCCGGTACCGCGATGTAGGAGCCGCTGGCGGCAAGTACCACAAACAGCAGGGCATTGCCCTCACTCAAGCCCAGCAACCGGGCGAGTCCAAGGGCGATCAGGGCGTTCAGGAGCGGGATACCCAGCGCGGTCGCCAGCATCAGCCGCAGATGCTGCCCCCTCTGAGCGCTGTCAGCCGTCTGCAGGAAATCCCTGAATCGACGCGCGGCCACAATGCCCATATCGAGCAGAAAAAGACAGAGCAGGCCCAGGAACAGGTCTTTCACCAGGGGCTGGACCTGGGCCATACCCTCCGAACCTGTTATCCGGCCTATCAGCATGCTGCCCAGTATAAGCAGCACAGAGCCATTGAACATGGACTCGTTGAGCAGCTGCCGCCAGGAAAAGGCATTGGCTGCATTGGTGGCTTTGCCTGCGTACCGGCTGTACAGCAGGATGCCTATGATAATGGCTGGCGACTCCATCAGCGCCATCGCGGCGACCAGGTAGCCACTCCAGTCAACGCCCTGGATATCAAGGTACCCGGCAGCGGTGACGAACGTCACTGCGCTGACCGAGCCGTAGGTGGCCGCCACCGCCGCCGCGTCCGCGACCGGCATGCGTCGTCGCAGCAGGAAGAAGGTATACACCGGGATCAGAGCTGACATCGCCATGGCGGCCAGCAGGGTGAGCACTACGGTGGCGTCGACAACGGACTCCGCCAATGCCACTCCGCCCTTGAAGCCAATGGCAAACAGCAGGTAGAGCGAGAGGAACTTGGCGGTCTGGCCCGGAATCTCCAGGTCAGAGCGAACAGCAACTGCAATGACACCAAGGAAGAAAAATAGAAGAGGCGGCGAACCGAGGTTGCTCAGGAACACCGACATTACGCTGGCGCTTCCCGCCGCAAGGCCAGTGATTTCTCCATGACCTTGTCCCTCAGGCCGAGTTTATAACTGCGCAGCCGCTCCCTCAGCTGCGGTTCTGCGGTGGCGAGCATCTGCACGGCGAGTATGGCCGCATTGGCCGCATTATCGATCGCTACCGTCGCCACCGGCACCCCGGCCGGCATTTGCACTATCGAGAGCAGGGCATCCATGCCCTCGAGTCGGGTGGCACTGATCGGCACACCGATCACGGGCAAAACTGTAAGGGAAGCCGCCATACCCGGCAGGTGAGCCGCGCCGCCGGCCCCGGCGATGATCACCCGAAGACCGCGCGCCTCGGCGGAGCTGGCGTAGTCGTGCAGCTTTTCGGGCGTGCGGTGCGCGCTTACGATGTCGATTTCATAGGGCACAGCGAACTGATCGAGCATTGTCGCGGCGGCCCGCATGACAGGCAGGTCGGAGTCACTGCCCATGATAATGCCAACCAGGGCACTCACGCCGCCCGCTCGCTGGCGCCGCGGGAGAGATTATCCAGTGTGCGACCCGCGAGCCTGACCGCCTCGGCGGCGGTGGTGGCCAGGGCATTGACATGGCCCATTTTGCGGCCCCTGCTACCTGGCTGTTTACCGTACCAGTAGACCTTGCTGCGCGGCTCCACTCCTCCATACACCCTGGGCCTGTCGGGGCAGTAGCCGCGCATCTCGTCGCCATACAGAATATTCATCATGGCGGCCGGGCTCTCGAACTCAATTGGCACCAGGGGCATACCTGTCACCGCGCGCACATGCTGCTCGAACTGGGATACATTGAAGGCATCCAGCGTGAGGTGACCGGAATTATGTACCCGGGGCGAGATCTCGTTGATCAACAGCTCTCCCTCCGGGGTAACAAACATTTCCACAGCGAAAGCGCCCACCCCGCTGAGCAGGATGGCGACCCGTTCGGCCAGTGCGGTAGCTGCCGCGCCAAGCGCGGGGCTGACAGCGGCGGGGACCGACACGGTGCGCACCGCGTTCAGCTCGGGGTCGAACTCCATGCTCACGGGCGGGTAGGTCTGGATATCGCCGCCCTGGGCGCGCACCGTGATGACCGCGATCTCGCGGCAACCAGGCAGGAATGGCTCGATGATACTTGGCACATTCCACAGACGCTGCCCTGCATCCGGGCCATCGAGTATCTGCACGCCGCGCCCGTCGTAGCCGCCACAGCGCACTTTTTGCACCAGCGCCCCGCCGGATTTATTCGCCAGAAACTCAGTGGCGCCAGCGCTGCCGGAAATAATAGTGAAAGGCAGGGTTGGCAGCCCGTGCTGCTGCAGCCAGGTCTTCTGCAGCGCCTTGTCCCTGAGCATGAGCTTCTCCGGGTCTTTGATGAAGAGCTTCACAGGGTCGTGGATGCTTTTCCGCTTGTTGTTGTGTTCGTTGATGTCGATCTCGTATATGATGTCTAGGGAGATGTCGCGGTGGTT
>CAYTDW010000158.1:0-6409 GCA_964436585.1 uncultured Halioglobus sp.
AACTGGATGATGGTGGGCAAGCAGGAGATGATCGTTACGGCCAACAACCTGAGGTTCATCTTCGATACGAAGATGGAAGATGCCCTGGGGCCCAAGTTCATGAAACCGGAGTTAATCCGCTGGGAAAAACGCCGCGTCTGGGTCGTGGATGCCACCCTCAAGGAGGGCCAGCGTCACCTCTACAGCCGCCGCACCTACTATCTCGACGAGGACAGCTGGATAGCGGTTGCCAGCGACCAGTATGACGGCAGGGGCCAACTGTGGCGTCTGCAGTATTCATACCATTCCCCCCTGTACGCCGGCCATCAGGTTGAGAACCATTCGCCCTTTGGCGCCTACGACGTGCTGCAGAATATCTACAACATCAATGGCAAGGTGACTCCCGGCAAATATCAGCTGGGCACCGGCGGCGTCGAAAGCAAGTTCTTCACGCCCCAGGGCATGGCCCGCAGCGGCGTGCGCTAAACCCCGGGACCCGCGGTTGCTGCCCTGGCAGCGCCCGCGGCCCGCTTCAACAAAAAAGGCCGACAGCCCTGCTGTCGGCCTTTTTTCTTTTGCGCTGACCCATCGAAACATAGGAAAATGCGCGCCCCCGGTTACCGCCGACTCACCTGCCCGTCACAGGAGCCCGCATGTTCAGGATCAACCAGTATTTTGATGGCAAGGTCGCCTCCATTGCCTTCCAGAGCGCCACCCTGCCCGCCACCGTCGGGGTGATGGCGGTGGGGGAGTTTGAATTCGGCACCAGCCAGAGGGAGACCATGACCGTGGTCAGCGGCGCCCTGACGGTTCGCCTGCCGGGAAGCGAGGAGTGGACTACCTTCGGGCAGGGGGAACAGTTTGTCGTGGCCGCCAACGAGACATTCCAGCTCAGGGTTGGCGTCGAGACGGCCTACCTCTGCACCTACGGCTGAGCGGCTTGCGCGGTAGCGGGGAAGGGTCCGTCATAGGTCCGGCCCGGTGACCCCACTCAACCCCCGCCAGCGTGAGGCGGTGCGCTACATCGATGGCCCCCTGCTGGTGCTGGCGGGGGCCGGCAGCGGCAAGACCAGCGTCATCACCCGCAAGATCGCCTACCTGGTGCAGACCTGCGGCATCAGCCCCAGCCGCATCGCCGCGGTCACGTTCACCAACAAGGCGGCGCGGGAGATGAAGTCGCGGGTGGGCAAGCTGCTCGGCAGCGGCAGTGCCGAGAGCCTGACTGTCAGCACGTTTCACCAGCTGGGCCTGAAGATCATCCGCGCCGAGCGCCAGCTGCTGGGGCTCAAGTCCGGCTTTTCCATCTTCGACGGCGAGGATACCCGCAGCCTGATCCGGGACCTGCTGATCCAGGAACACGGGGCCGAGGGCGAGCTGGCGGGCAGCATCGCCCAGCGCATCTCCCACTGGAAAAATGACCGGGTGTTGCCGGAGCAGGCCCTGGCCGGTGCGCGCGGCCCCGCCGACATACTCTGCGCCCAGGCCTACCTGCGCTACCAGCGGGCCTTGAAAGCCTACAACGCGCTGGACTTTGACGACCTGATCCTGCGGCCCACCATCCTCTTCGAGCACCACCCCCAGATCCTCGAAAAATGGCAGCAGCAACTGCACTACCTGCTGGTGGACGAGTACCAGGACACCAACAGCAGCCAGTACCTGCTGGTAAAGCAGCTCGTTGGCCTGCGCGGCCGGCTGACGGTGGTGGGCGATGACGACCAGTCGATCTACGCCTGGCGCGGGGCCAGGCCGGAAAACCTGGCCCTGCTGCAGGCGGACTATCCCGGGCTGAAGATCGTTATGCTGGAGCAGAACTATCGCTCCACCGCCCGCATCCTGAAGGCCGCCAACGGCCTGATCGCCCATAACAGCCATGTGTTCGAGAAACAACTGTGGAGCGAGCTGGGCTACGGCGAACCCCTGCGGGTGATCCGCTGCAGCAGCGAACAGCACGAGGCCGACCAGGTGGTGGCGGAAATCCTCGACCACAAGCTGCGCAGGCGCACCCGCTTCGGCGACTACGCCGTGCTCTACCGCAGCAACCACCAGTCGCGCCTGATCGAGCTCGCCCTGCAGCAGCAACAGGTGCCCTACCATCTCAGTGGCGGCACCTCCTTCTTCGCCCGCAACGAGGTGAAGGACATCATGGCCTACCTGCGCCTGATCCTGAACGAGAACGACGACAATGCCTTCCTGCGCATCGCCAACGTGCCGCGGCGCAAGCTGGGGGCATCCACCCTGGAAGCGCTGGGCACCTTCGCCAATGCCCGCCACTGCAGCCTGAGCCAGGCCTGCGGCCTCATCGGCAGCGACTGCATAGGGGAGGCCGGGCTCAGGCGCCTGCGGGAATTCCGCAGCTGGATGGCCGCGATCAGCAGCCAGTGCCAGGGCGAGGGGGGTGTCGCGGGCATTCGCCAGATGATCCGGGAAATGGACTACGAGGACTGGCTGCTCCAGCTCAGCTCCAGCGAGGAGGTGGCCCGGCGCCGCATGGCCAATGTGCACCTGCTGGTGGACTCCCTGCAGCGGGTGATGAGCAGCGAACAGCTGCCCCTGGATGAAGCCATCTCCCGGCTGGTGCTGCGCGACCTGCTGGAGCAGCAGGAAGAGGAGCAGGCCGGGCCCGACAACGTGCAGCTGATGACCCTGCACGCCGCCAAGGGGCTGGAGTTCCCCCATGTCTATATCATCGGCATGGAGGAGAACCTGCTGCCCCACCGGGTCAGTGTGGAGGAGGACAATATCGCCGAGGAGCGCCGCCTCGCCTACGTCGGGATCACCCGGGCCCGCCAGACCCTGACCATGAGCCTGGCCATGAAGCGCCGCCAGTTCGGTGAGACCGTGACCTGTGAACCCAGCCGTTTCATCGCCGAACTACCCGCTGACGACCTGCAGTGGCAGGGCGGTGACACCGACACCGCCGGGGCCAACGAGGCGCGCGGCAAGGAAACCCTGGCGGGGCTGAAAAACCTGTTAGGCTGATGCGACCACCAGATCACCGAGGCAATGCCATGAAATTTCCCCGCCAGGGCCGCGCGCCAGACGTACTCCTGGCCGAGCTGCAGGCACAGAAATCCAACGATGTGCGCTGGCAGGAGGGCCGCGTGTTCGCCTACATCTACGATGCCGGTGAGGAGGCCAGGCAACTGTTGCAGGATGCCTTCAGCCTGTACATCATGGAGAACGGGCTGGATCCCACCTCCTTTCCCAGCTGCCTCGAACTGGAAAAAGATGTCATCGGCATGGCGCTCGACCTGGTCAACGGCGGCGACGATGCTACCGGCACGTTCACCTCGGGCGGCACCGAGAGCATCCTGCTGTCGCTGAAAGCCACCCGGGACTACTACCGCGACCTGCGCCCTGAGATTACCCGGCCGGAAGTGCTGATGCCCAAAACTGCGCACCCGGCCTTCCACAAGGCCTGCCAGTACTTCGACCTGAAGGCGGTCACGGTGGACGTGGACGCCAACTTCTGCGCCATCCCGGCACTGATGGAGGCGGCCATCAGCCCCAACACCATCCTCCTGGTGGGCTCCGCGCCGTCCTATGCCCACGGCGCCATCGACCCGATCAGGGAGCTGGGCCAGGTCGCCCTGCGCCACCAGCTGCGCTTCCACGTGGATTGCTGTGTCGGCGGTATGTACCTGCCCTTCGCGCAAGAGCTGGGCTACGATATCCCCGACTTTGACATGGCGGTGCCCGGCGTAACCCAGCTGTCCATGGATTTTCACAAGTGGGGTTACGCCGCCAAGGGTGCCTCCTGCATCCTGTACAAGGACCGCGCTATCCGCCGCTACCAGATATTCTCCTACGCCAACTGGACCGGCTACGCGGTGGTCAACCCCGGCGTCACCTCCTCCAAGGGCGGCGGACCCGTGGCGGCCTGCTGGGCCATACTCAATTACATCGGCCGGGAGGGCTACCTCAAGCTGGTGCAATCGGCGCAGCAAGCAGCGCAGAAAATCGTCGCCGCGGTGCGGGAAATCGATGGACTGGAGATGATGGGCAAGGCGCAGATCAATATGCTGGCGATACGCGCCACCGACTTCAATATTTTTCCGCTCGCCGACGCGATGAAAGAGCGCGGCTGGTTTATCCAGCCCCAGTTCGGCTTCGCCAACAGCAGCGAGAACATGCACCTGTCGGTGGGGCCGCACAATGCCCACAACATCGATGAATTCGTCAGCGACCTGAAGGAGATTACCGCGCAAGTGCGGGCCGCCCAGCGGGATGCGAAGCCCTTTGTAATGCCCGAGGAGTTGCGCGAGCTCATCGTCAACTCGGGCCCCGAGGTCATGGACCAGTTGGGCGGGTTGCTCGGCGGCGATGGCAGCTCCCTGCCAGCCAGGATGGAAGGCATCAACCTGATGCTGAACCAGCTGCCGGCCGACAGCCGCCAGATGTTGCTGGGCGAGTTCATCAACCGCCTCTACAACCCGGAAGTGAACCGCGCTTGATCCTGTCCATGGCGGGCCATCGGCGCTGGCAATTGGCGCTGGTGCTGCTGGTCACCTTTTTTGTCGCTTACCTGGATCGCCTGAATATCACCTTTGCCGTGCCGCTGATGGCGGCGGAGTTCGGCTGGAGCGAGACCCAGACGCGGGAAAACGGCTCGCTGCTGATGGGCCTGTTCTATGCCGGCTACGGGCTGGCCAACATATTCCTGACCCCCTTCGCGGTAAAACTCGGGCCGCGCCGCAGCATCCTCATCATCGTGGTGCTGTGGTCCCTGTTCACCGCCCTGGGCGCCTGGGTCAGCCAGTGGCTGCTGCTGCTGATGGCAACCCGGGTACTGCTGGGCGTCAGCGAGGGCGTGCATGTCCCCATGATGACCCTGCTGACCAAGACCTGGTTTCCCCTGCACGAGCGCGCGCGGGCCAACAGCATCTTCGTCTCCGGGCTGTTCCTGGCGGTAGTCCTGTCCCCGCTCATGCTGGTGCCGCTGATGACGGCTTACGGCTGGCGCGTGGGTTTTGTAGTGGTCGCCCTGTTCGGATTGCTCGCAAGCCTGCCGCTGGTGGCCTGGCTGGTGTACGACACCCCGGAATCCCACCCCGACATAAGCCGGCGGGAGCTCGCCTATATCGCCGCCGGCCGCGAACAGGAAGCGCGCCAGGAGGAGACACAGCTGTCCTGGGGCGAACTTTTCCGCCTGCCCCGCTTCCTGCTGCTGGGGGCTATCGGCAGCATCAACAACGTGGTGGCCCTGGGCTTTTCCGGCTGGCTGCCCACGTATTTCACCAACAACCGCGGGATCCCCTTCGAGGACATCACCTTGCTGGTAGCCGCACCCTACGCGTCTTCCCTGCTGGGTATCGGCCTGTGGGCCTGGCTGGGGGACAGGTTCAACATCCGGGCGCCACTGGCGGCGCTGGGATTCGCCGGCGCCGGGATCATGATTTACACGGCGCTGCGGGCCGACAGCCTGGCGCTGGTACTGCTGTGTTTCTCCGCCGGGGTATTCCTGATCTCGGCCTTCAATGCCTGTGAATTCGCCATGCTGCAGCGCATCGTTCCGCTGGCAAAAATGGCCCCCGCCATGGGTGTGTACAACGGCTGTACCACGATTATCGGCGGCGGGTTGGGGCCTTTTATCGTCTCCCCGATCATCAGCCAGAGCGGACCCGTCTGGGTGATCAGCGCGATCGCCCTGCTCAATGCCGCGCTGCTGCTGTGGGCCTGGCGCCTGATCCGCTACTGAGCGAACAGACCCCGGGCCGCGGCCCTTGTTTCAGGCTGCCTGGTTTAGCGACAGGGTCAGCTTGTCGACGAGTTCATCCACCTGGGCGCGGCTGATCACCAGCGGCGGACACACCGCCAGCGCGCAACCAGCCACGTTGCGCACGATCAGGCCGTTGTCCTGGCACAGCAGGGTTGCCCGCCTGGCCATATCCACCGCCGGGGTCCTGGCCACCCGGTCCTCCACCAGTTCCACGGCCGCGATCAACCCCGCACCGCGCACCTCCCCGACATTCGGGTGATCGCGCAGCGCCGCCAGCCGGCCCTGCAGGTACTCGCCCATGCGGGCCGCGTGGGCGTAGACATCGTCCCGCTCATATATTTCAAGGGTCTTAAGCGCGGCGGCGCAGCCTGCCGGGTGACCGGAGTAGGTGTAGCCGTGGCCGAAGATACCCACCTTTGCGCTGGGCTCCCGCATCGCCTCGTAGATATCACCGCGGATGATGGAGGCGCTGATCGGGAAGTAGGCCGAGGACAGCTGCTTGGCGAAGGTCATCTGGTCCGGCTGGCGGATATTCACGGTGTCACAGCCGAACAGCTTGCCGGTGCGGCCAAAGCCGGTGATCACCTCGTCGGCCCAGAACAGGATGTCGTACTTGTCGAGAATCGCCTGCACTTTCTCGTAGTAGCCGGCGGGAGGCACGATGACGCCGCTGGCACCGGTGATGGGTTCGGCGATGAAGGCGGCGACGGT